>NZ_JBHSUF010000009.1:45302-306594 GCF_042660575.1 Nocardiopsis tropica | reverse complement strand
CCTGGGCCACCGCCTCGTCCAGGTGCTCGCGCAGGCCCATCGATCCGGTGGTCGGGCTGTCGTTGCCCTCGATCGCGCTGATCTGGTCCAGCCACACACCCGTGGGCTGGTCGGAGATCGCGTCCCCGCCCGGCTCGGAGGCGGCGTTGGCCGACCAGATCGGGTTCACGTACACATCCGCGCCCTCATACGGATTGTCCACGCGGTCCCCCGGTTCCGGGTCGGGGTCCGGGTCCGGGTCGGGTCCTGGACCGGGGTCGACCGATCCGTCGCACACCACGCCGTTGAGGGTGAACTCCGACGGTGCGGCGTTGCTGCCGGAGTAGGAGGCGTTGAACCCGAAGGAGACGGTCCCGTTCGTGGAGATCGACGAGTTGTGACCGGCGGCGGTCACCGACACGTCCTGCCCCGACTGGGTGTGCGTACCGTTCCACAGGTTCGTGACCTGCTGGTTCCCGGGGAAGGACCAGTCGAGGGTCCAGCCGTTGAGGGCGGTTCCCAGGTTGGTGATCTCGACGCTCGCGGTGAAACCGGAGCCCCAGTCGTTGACCTGGTAGTCCACCTCGCAGCCCGGGGCGGCGCTCGCGGGCGTGGTGGGAAGGAGTGCCAAGGTGGTGCCGAGTACGAGGGCCGAGGCCGCGGCGAGGCCTCGTCGTGTCCGCGAGCGTGTGCTCGCGCCACGGTGGATCCTGCTCATGTCGTCTTCTTCCTCATGGAGGGGGGTGACCAAAAGGAGCTTGCGGAGTGTCGACCGGGGGTGCGGGCGACGGTTGCGTGAGGTCCGCTCAGACGTGGACGGGGACGGAGGTGCGCGGGGCATGACGACCTCGTACTGGCAGGGGCGCGGTGCGCCAGGGGATGTGGGAGCGCTCCCAAACGGCAGGCGAAGAAAACCCGACCACCATGGTGCGACGCCGGGCGAGGGGTGTGGGAGGAGGGGGATGTCGGGGGATGTCAGGGGGAGGGGGATGTCGAAAGAATGTGACCCAAGTCATTTGGGAACGCTCCCATGAGAGTAGCCAGCGGCCGACCTCCTGTAAACACCCCGTTGCGGGAATCCTTCGCGGAGGTTTCGCTCCGCGGCCCGTCGCCGCCCCGGGCCGGGGCGGCGACGGCCCCTCACACCTCGACCATCCGCCACGCCCCGGCGTCGGCAGGGGCGTCCGTGAAGGCGTAGCGGACCGTCTCACGGTCCAGCGCGACCAGCGTCACCGAGCCCGTCGCCCAGATCCGCCCCTCCCCCAGATCGGCCCGCGCGACCAGGCCCGACGGATCGCCCTGGCCGTCGGCGCCCACGGAACGGGGGGTCGCGCCGGCGGCCTCGGTGATGAGGCGCGGCCACTCGCCCCAGACCTCCTCCACCCCTTTCGCGGCGGCCAGGTCCGCCGGGTCGGGCCGGGTGGCCGCGAACTCCGGCGTGTGGCGCGCCGCCCTGGGGTCGTGCGGGTCCAGGCCGGTGTTCACCACGATGCTCACCCCCGCGGGCAGCGGCCTCGTGTCCATGCACCGCCCGTCCCAGCTGTGCAGGCCGACCCTGTGGGCGTCGGCGTCCAGGAGGTGGAAGGGCGCGTACCGGGTGGGGTCCTCCCCCTGGAGCGGGTCCCGCACCGGGTGCGCGAGGGCGCGCAGCGGCAGCTCCCCCCGGCTCGCCGGGTACACGCCCTCCCAGGGCATGCTCCCGTCCCAGGGCCACCCGTTGAGCACGGCGCAGACGCGGGGGCGGGCGGGGTTCACCGCCAGCCAGGTTCCCCCCGCCGTGAGGTCGCGCCCGCCGACCAGCTCGGGCCGGTCGGGCCAGTGGCGCGCGGGCGGGTCCCAGGGCCGGAGGGACATCTCGTCCCGGAGCGCCGCGATGACGAGTGGTGTGTCGGCGCCGGGATCGAATCCGACGATGACGGTGCACATGAGGACCTCTGCTGTCTCCCCGGAGGCACGGCCCGAGAGGCCCGACCGGAGGGTGGACGGAACTGTACCCGGACTCTACGTCCGCTCGGGGCCTGCCGGGGAGGGCGGGGCGGGCGCCGGACACGGCCGCCGTCCCCCCGGACGCCTGGTGGTGCGGGTACCACCCGGCATCGGGGGGACAGGACGCCCGCGAGTGGTCCGGGGGTCTTCTAGGCTGTGGATCTCCTTACTCTCCGGACGTCCGTGGCCGGTGCGCCCCCTCGCGTGTTCAGGGGCCCGTCCACCCGTCTCCCGTACCACCCAGGAGTGTGCGTGCCCGTCCAACCCGAACGACCCGACGACGGTGCGGAAGGCGCCTCGGACAGGGATTCGCAGGCGGCTGCCCCGAACGTCACCGGCGCGCGGCCCGAGCGTGCCGGGCCGGGCCTCCACGGCCCCCCGTCCGAGACCGGGCTGACCCTGGCGGAAGTCGCCGAGCGGGTCGCCACCGGCCGGACCAACGACGTCCCCGTGCGTGCCAGCCGCAGCGTCGGGCAGATCATCCGAGCCAACGTGTTCACGCGGATCAACGCGATGATCGCGGTGCTGTTCACGATCATCGCCGTGATCGGTCCCGTCCAGGACGGGCTGTTCGCGATGGTGATCCTGATCAACACGCTGATCGGCATCGTCCAGGAGCTGCGCGCCAAGCGCACCCTGGACAAGCTCGCGATCGTCAACGCCGCCCACCCCCGGGTCGTGCGCGACGGCGCGACGGTGCGCGTGACCACCCAGGAGATCGTCCTGGACGAGGTCCTCGAGGTCGGCACGGGCGACCAGATCGCGGTCGACGGCGTCGTCACCTGGGCGGGAGGGCTGGAGGTCGACGAGTCCCTGCTGACCGGCGAGGCCGATCCCGTGCTCAAGCGGCCCGGCGACACCGTGATGTCGGGCAGCTTCGTGGTGGCGGGCGCCGGGCGCTTCCGCGCCACCAAGGTGGGGCGGCACGCGTACGCGGCACGCCTGGCCGAGGAGGCGAGCCGGTTCTCGCTGGTGCACTCGGAGCTGCGGTCGGGCATCAACCGCATCCTGACCTGGATCACCTACGCACTGTTCCCGATCGGTGCCCTGCTGATCTACAGCCAGCTGTTCATGGGCGGCCACGTCACGCTGGAGGAGCCCACGGCGGGCGGCCAGATCTCCGGCCCGCTGGCGGACGCGCTGCGCGGCATGGTGGCGGCGCTGGTGTCGATGATCCCCGAGGGGCTGATCCTGCTCACCA
Source organism: Nocardiopsis tropica (assembly GCF_042660575.1). Lineage (NCBI taxonomy): Bacteria > Bacillati > Actinomycetota > Actinomycetes > Streptosporangiales > Nocardiopsidaceae > Nocardiopsis > Nocardiopsis tropica. The sequence goes on along the minus strand of NZ_JBHSUF010000009.1, from coordinate 303,428 downwards.
GCATCGCCTTCGCGGTCGGTGTGATCCGGCTGGGGAAGTACAAGTGCCTGGTGCAGGAGCTGCCCGCGATCGAGGGCCTGGCCCGCGTGGACGTGGTGTGCACCGACAAGACGGGGACGCTGACCGAGGCCGGCATGAAGCTGGCCCAGATCCGCGACCTGGGAGGGCGCGCGGTAGGCGACGACCCCTCGCCGACCCAGGTGCTGGCCGCCCTGGCGGCCTGCGACCCCGACCACAACGCGAGCATGGCCGCCATCGCGCAGGGGTTCGGGTCGAGCGGGGTGTCCGCCCCCGACTGGACCGTCACCGCGCTGGCGCCGTTCTCGTCGGCCCGCAAGTGGAGCGGGGCCGGCTTCCTCACCCCGGGCGGCGAGGAGCACTGGGTCCTGGGCGCCGCCGACGTGCTGTCCTCCCCCGACTCCCCCGCCGCGGCCGAGGCGGCACGGCTCGGCTCGCAGGGGCTCCGGGTGCTGCTGCTGGCCCGCGCCTCCGCCCGGGTGGACTCCGACGACGCCCCCGGCGAGGTGGCCCCGGTCGCGCTGGTGGTCCTGGACCAGAAGGTGCGCGAGGACGCCGGGGCCACCCTCGACTACTTCGCCGGCCAGGGCGTCGACGTCAAGATCGTCTCCGGCGACCACGCGGCCTCGGTCGGCGCGGTGGGCCGCGAGCTGGGCCTGCCCGGCGCGGAGGACCCGGTGGACGCCCGCTCCCTGTCCGCCGACGCGGGCGAGCTGGCCCGCGAGGTCGAGAGGCGCTCGGCGTTCGGCCGGGTGACCCCGGAGCGCAAGCGCGACATGGTGCGCGGGCTGAAGGACCGCGGGCACACGGTGGCGATGACCGGCGACGGCGTCAACGACGTGCTGGCCCTGAAGGAGGCCGACATCGGGGTGGCGATGGGCTCCGGCAGCCCGGCGTCGCGCTCGGTGGCGCAGCTGGTCCTGCTGGACAACCGCTTCGCGGTGCTGCCGCGCGTGGTGGCCGAGGGCCGCCGGGTCATCGGCAACATCGAGCGTGTGGCCAGCCTGTTCCTGACCAAGACCGTGTACACGATGACGCTGGCGATCATCGTCGGTCTGCTGGCGGTCGCGTACCCGTTCTTCCCCCGGCACGCGACGCTGATCAACGCGGTGACCTTCGGCATCCCGTCGTTCTTCCTGGCCCTGGCGCCCAACACCGACATCGCCAAGCCGGGGTTCGTGATGCGCACGCTGCGGCTCGCCATCCCCTCGGGGATGGTGGCCGGTTTCGCGGCGGTGACGACCTACCTGCTGGTGCTGGGCGGGCGGACCGTCCCGGACCCGGCGGACCGCACGGCGGTGGTGATCACGCTGTGCGCGACCACCCTGTGGGTCCTGCTGCTGGTGGCCAAGCCGTACGTGTGGTGGAAGGTCCTGATGGTGGGCTCCATGGTCGGCCTGCTGACACTGGCCATGGTGACGCCGCTGGGCCAGTGGTTCTTCGACCTGGACGTGAGCGACCCGGCCAAGGTCCTCACCGGTCTGGCCGTGGCCGGGGTGGCGATCGTGGCGATCACGGTGATCCGGGTGGTGGACGACCGGTGGATAGCCCGCTCCGAGGCCCGCGCCGCCGAGGAGGCGGCCCGTGAGGAGGACGGGCACCGGGAGGCCTCCATGGTCTAGGGGACCGCACCGGCCCCCGACGGCCGCGCCGGACGTGCTCCGGCGCGGCCGTCCGCGTGTGCGGACCCGGCCGGGCCGGCCCCTGCCCGACCCTCAGCGGTGGGGTTCGGCCCGCTCCGCGGCGATGGCGGTGCGGGCGCGGGCCGGGAAGGAGGGTTCGGCCGCGGGCGCGGACCCCGGCCTGGCCCCGGGACGCCTCCCGCAGGGGGTTCGCCGTCCGGGCCGCCCCGGCGGTACCGTGGCGCGGACCGCGGCCGGGGGCCGCGGCGCGAGGAGAGGGAGGGCATGGTGGACGACACCGACCTGCGGCACCTGAGGCGTGCGGTCGAACTGGCCGCGGAGGCGCTGGCCGCGGGGGACGAGCCGTTCGGATCACTGCTGGTCGCGGCAGACGGGACCGTGCTGTTCGAGGACCACAACCACGTCGCGGGCGGCGACGGCACCCAGCACCCGGAGTTCGCGATCGCCCGGTGGTCGACGACCCGCATGACCCCGGCCGAGCGCGCGGCGGCGACCGTGTACACCTCCGGGGAGCACTGCGCCATGTGCTCGGCGGCGCACGGCTGGGCGGGCCTCGGCCGGATCGTGTACGCGAGTTCCTCGGCGCAGCTGGTCTCCTGGCTGGAGGAGTGGGGGGTGCCCGCGGGCCCCGTGCGCGCGCTGCCCGTCAACGACGTCGTGCCCGGGGTCGAGGTGGAGGGCCCCGTGGAGGCGCTCGCCGAGGAGGTGCGCGCGCTCCAGGCGCACTTCCACGACCGGGACTGACGACCGGGGGCCGGACGTGACGAGGCCCGCCGTGGGGCGATCCGCGGCGGGCCTCGTCGCTCCCGGGAGCGCGCCTGCCCCGGGAGGTGGATGGATCATCTGGGGGTGTCGTCGTCCCCGTCGGTGGGCTCGAACCGGCCCTGGATGACGCGTCCGCGGTCGGACGCGGGGGCGTCCCCCGCCGCGTCGGCGCCGGGGCGGCGGCCGAAGGGGGCGGCTCCGGGGCCTCCCCCGAAGGGGTCGCCCGCGCGTCCGCCCTGTCCGGGGACGCCGACGCCCTGCACGACGAACTCCTGGTTCACGCGGTCCTGCATCTTCCTCATCCGCCGCTGCGCCCATCCGGCGAACGCCCAGCGCAGCGCCGGCCGGGTGAACGGCAGGGCGAGCAGGAGTCCGAGCGCGGCGGTGATGAAGCCGGGGATGACGAGCAGGACGCCCCCCGCCATCAGCATGAGCGGGTCGAGCAGGCCGCCGCGCGGCGGCTCACCGGAGCGCATGGCCCTGTCGGCGTCCTGGAAGGCCTTGGTCCCGGCCCGGCGCAGCACGGCCACGCCCAGGACCATCAGCGAGACCAGTGCCGCCAGTGTCCAGGGGACACCGATCCAGCCGCCCACCACGATCATCAGCCACACTTCGAGGAAGGGCAGCGCCATGAGCGCCAGCACTGTCAGCAGCGGCATGCGGAACCATCCTCAGGGTCGTCGGCCAACGGGTCCTCCCTTACAGGGGTGAACGCGCCCGGGGCCCTGATGGTTCCCCGACGGGGCCCGCTCATCCGCGGGCGAACGCGCCGGACGCCCCGGCGGGGCGCCCGGCGCGGGTTCCGTGGCGTCCTCAGGCCCGGCGGCGGCCGATCACGAGGGCGGCGGCGACCGCGGCCAGGCCGAGGGCGCTCAGGGCCGCCTCGGGGGCGGCGCCGAGCCGGGTGGCCACCGTGGTGCCGTCCATGGCGTCGAGCTCGGCCACGTGGATGTCGGGCTCGCCCTCGGGGGACCGGTAGACGACGCTGCCGTCGGGGTCCACCACGGCGCTGACGCCGCTGGTGGAGACGACCACCGCCGGGCGGCCGTGCTCGACCGCGCGCAGCTGGGTGATGGCGAGCTGCTGGTCGGACTGGCCGGTGAAGTTGTAGTTGGCGTTGTTGGTGGGGATGACGATGACCTGCCCGCCCGCGGCCACGGACTCGCGCACCGGCGGGTCGAAGGCGACGTCGAAGCAGATGCCGACGGCCAGCGTGGTGCCGGCCACGTCCAGGGCCCCGGGTTCGGTGCCCGGGACGGCGTCGGAGCTGACCTGCTGCAGGCGGTCGACGAACCGCGTGAAGAAGTCGCGGTAGGGGACGTACTCGCCGAACGGCACCAGGTAGCGCTTGTCGTACAGCTCTCCCGGCCCGGTCTCCGGGTCCCAGACGACACTGCTGACGTAGCGGGTGCCGTCGTCGTTGAAGCGGCTCATGCCCCACAGCAGGGGGACGCCCGCGTCGGCCGCGGCGGCGTCGATGACCTCGCGGGCGACCGGGTCGCGGAAGGGGTCGATGTCGGTGGCGTTCTCGGGCAGCAGCACCATGTCCGGGCTCGGGTACTCCCCCTCGCGGACGGCGGCGGCGAGCTCGTGGACGCCGTCGGCGTGGTTGTTGAGCACCTGCATGCGCTCGCCGAGGATGGACATCTGGCCGACGTTGGGCACGTTGCCCTGGACCATGCCGACGGTGACGGTGTCGTCGACGGCGGGGCGGCCGATCGCGGGGGCCAGGGAACCCCCGGCGACGATGACGGCGCAGGCGGCCAGTCCCGCGGCCGCGCCGATCCACCCGGTGCGGGCCGGTGGGGCGTCCGGCGCCGTTCCCCGCGCGACGGGGAGGGCGTGGGCCGCGCGCAGCACGCTCCACAGCAGCAGCCCGCCGGTGAGGGCGACGGCGAAGGAGACGAGCGCGGAGGAGCCCAGTGCGGCGTAGCCGACGAAGGGCGTGTCGGGCTGGGCGAAGGCGAGCTTGCCCCAGGGGAAGCCGCCCAGGGGCCAGCGGGCGCGCACGGCCTCCTGGGCCACCCACAGCGCCGCGGTCCAGAGCGGCCAGCCGGGCAGGCGCATGACGAGCGCCACACCCATGGCCATGGGGAGGAAGTAGACGGTCTCGGCGCCGGCGATGGCCAGCCACACGTCCACGCCGAAGATGTCCTGCCAGTGCACCAGCGGCACCATGAGGGTGCCTCCGGCGAGGGCGCCGATCCAGGCGGCGCGGCGCATGCGGGTCCCGGCGACGGCGAAGGCGAGCAGGGCCGCGCTGAGGGGCCCCAGCCACCACAGGCCGAAGGGCGGCAGGGCGAGGAGCTGTGCGAGGCCGGAGCCGACCGCGGCGAGTACGCGCCACAGCAGGTCGAGGCGTCCCCAGCGGTGTCCCGCCATCAGAGCGGAGGCGAGGGAGCGTCCCGGGTTCGCCGTCCGCTCCCGCCCCTCCGGTCCCGGCGAGGGTCTGTCGGAGCCGGGGGCGTCGCCCTGCTCGATGTGCTCGGCAACCACGTGGGGTGCTCGCTTTCCGCTGGCGGGTGAAGTGCTGGCGGTCAGCATATTGGGGGGACGCGGAAAAGGCCCGAGCCACCCTTCGGACCGGCTCCGTCCCGTCGGCGGCGAGCTCGGAAGACCGTTGTCTACTGGATGTCCGGGCCTTTTCCGGGTCCAACCCCCCGCCCGGTCGTGGTACTCCGCCCCTCACCCGATCCCAACTGCACCTGGCGCGTGATGCAGCGTCCGATCGGACGAGCGGGGGCCGCACAACCGGTCCGTCCAGTGCTGGACTGGTCGTTAGGTTACCCAGACTCCCCAACCGGATGCCTCAACCCGGCTGCCGTGTCGTGACCGCCGCTTCGAGCGTCTGGAGGGGAGATAGCGATGAACCGTCGGACAGGCTAACGCACCTGGGGCCGCCACGCCAGCTGGACCGGTGCCGTTTGTGTCTGACCGCAATCGGATCGACATCAGGCCAAGCCTGGACTTTTCGATCACGATCGTGTCTGATGTGATCAGTAAATCGGCCCGTTTCGATCAACTTCGGAAACACCGGGTCGGGTGACGCGGACCTTCGGCCACGAGATCCCCGTCACCCCCACCTCGAGCCCAGCGCGGGAGCTGAAACCATGGCGGAGATCGTCCTTGAGGGCGTTGACAAGATCTACGGCGGCGACGTCAAGGCCGTCGACGACCTGAACCTGAAGATCGAGGACGGCGAGTTCATGGTGCTCGTCGGCCCGTCCGGCTGCGGCAAGTCCACCGCGCTGCGCATGATCGCCGGCCTGGAGGAGATCTCCGCCGGCACCCTGGTCATCGGCGACGAGATCGTCAACGACCGCCCGCCGAAGGACCGCGACATCGCGATGGTCTTCCAGAACTACGCGCTCTACCCCCACATGAGCGTCGAGCAGAACCTGGCCTTCGGCCTGAAGCTGCGCAAGGTCGCCAAGCCCGAGATCGCCCGCCGCGTGCAGGAGGCGGCCGAGATGCTGGGCCTGGAGCCCTACCTCAAGCGCAAGCCGGGCGCGCTCTCCGGCGGTCAGCGCCAGCGCGTGGCCATGGGCCGCGCGATCGTGCGCGAGCCGCGCGCGTTCCTCATGGACGAGCCGCTGTCCAACCTGGACGCCAAGCTGCGCGTGCAGATGCGCGCCTCCCTCAACCAGCTCCACGAGCGCCTGGGCGTCACGACGGTCTACGTCACCCACGACCAGATCGAGGCCATGACCCTCGGCGACCGGGTCGCGGTGCTGCGCGACGGCCGGCTCCAGCAGGTCGACACCCCCAAGCGCCTGTTCGACTCCCCCGTCAACCTGTTCGTGGCCGGTTTCATCGGCTCGCCCGCGATGAACTTCGTCGACGCCGAGCTGACCGCCGACGGCAGCGGGGCGACCCTCACGTTCGCCGAGCACAAGCTGCCCGTCCCCGCGGCCGTCCTGGACGCCCGTCCGAAGCTGCGCGACTACCTGGGCCGCTCGGTCATCCTGGGCATCCGCCCCTCGGACTTCAACGACGCCGAGTTCGACGGCAACGGCGACCCCCGCATCGAGGTGACCGCGGGCGTCACCGAGGAGCTGGGCACCGAGATCAACATCATCTTCGGCGTCGACGCCCCGCCGGTGCGCCACGAGGACGCCACCGCGCTGGCCAGGGACGCCGCGGGCGACGACGAGGAGAGCGCCGAGGCCGCGCTGCCCCTGGGCGGCGACCGCTCGCTCTTCACCGCCCGGGTGAGCCCCCGCAGCCAGGTGCGTCCCGGCAGCAAGGTCAGCCTGTCGGTGGACGTGAGCCAGCTGCACTTCTTCGACCAGGAGAGCGGTCTGGCCATCGGCCACCCCGACAACGCCTGAGCGGTCCCTCCGGCTCCGTGAGCCGTGGGTTCGGAGGGGGCGGGACCGGGGCCCCGAAGCCGCGGCCCCGCCCCTCCGGCCGGTCCGCCGCCCTCCGGGGCCCGGGGGCGGTTTCCCGCGCGACGCGGGGAGCCGCCCCGCCCCTGTTCACCGGGGCGGCGGGTGGCGGGCGGGGCTCAGTTCGCCACCGCGATCGCGAGGTTGAGGGCGGCGGCGAAGAGCACCCACAGCAGGTACGGCACGAGCAGCAGCGCCGCGGCGGTGCTGTGCCGGCGGCCCAGGGCGATCGCGGCGGCCACCGCCACGGCCAGGGCGGTGATGTCGGCGAGCGCCGCGGCGTACAGGCCCGCGCCGAAGAACAGCGGGGTCCACGCCGCGTTGAGCACGAGCTGGAGGGCGTAGACGGCGAAGAAGGCCGGAGCCCCCGCCGTCCCGGAGGCCCTCCACACCAGCCATCCGGCCAGCGCGATCACCACGTACAGCGCGGTCCAGACGGGGCCGAACAGCCAGGCGGGCGGCGCCCAGGCCGGCAGCTCCAGTGCCGCGTAGACCGCGCCCGACCCGCTCGCCGCCGCCCCGCCCACGGCCGCCACCGCTGCGACGGCCGCGGCGAACCCCGCCGCCGCCAGGACGGACCGACCGAGCGGCGCCCCGCGCCGCTCCACCGTCTCCCCCATGCTCTCCTCCCGGTCCCGGGCGGTGTGCCCGTCGAGTCCGCGGGACGTGGCGTCCCGCGTCCGGGGTCCTACCCGTTCGGACCCGCTCCGCCCACAAGGGACGCGAGCCCCCACACTTCCCCAAACAGTGCATAAACCTGACCAGTCGGACATACTCATGTTCCTGTGGGTGAGGTAGCTGTTGCTTGACCGCCGACTCGGCCCACCTGAACCATGTGATGGTGCCCAACCGAGCCCCCGGAGCAGCCCTCGCCCCCGGCCCCGTCGTCGACACCCTGCACGGCCGCCGGGTGGCCGACCCCCACCGCTGGCTCGAGACCCCCGACTCCCCCGAGACCGCCCGCTGGCTCGACGAGCGCCGCCGCGAGTACGAGCGCGAGGCCGCCGCCTGGCCCCTGCGCGAGCACCTGGCCGAGCGGATCCGCTCCCTCGTGGCCACCGACCTGTGGAGCGTCCCCGCGCACCGGCCCGGCCGGGCCTTCGCCACCGTGCGCCCCGCCGGGAGCGAACACCCCCGCCTCGTCGTGCTGGAGGGGTCGGCGCCCCCGCGCACCGTCTACGACCCCGCGGCCGAGGACCCCACCGGACGCACCACCCTGGACGCCTGGGAACCCGGCCCCGGCGGCGACATGGTCGCCGTGCAGACCTCCCGCGGCGGCGTCGAGCGCGGGATCCTGCGGGTGCTCTCCACCGCCACCGGCGACCCGTGCGGACCGCAGGTGCCGGGGGTGCGCTACTCCCACGTCGCGTGGGCCCCCGAGGGCGACCCCTCGTTCTTCTACGTGCGCCGCGACGGCGAGCGGGGGGTGCGCGGCGTCTGGCTGCGCCGCGTCCGCGACGGCGCGGAGACGCTCGTCCACGCCTGCACCGCCCCCGGCACCGTGCCCGGGGTCCGCGTCCTGGGCGGACGGTGGCTGCTGGTCACCGAGAGCCACGGCACCGGGCACCGCACCGACCTGTGGCTCGCCGACCTGTCCGGCGGCCGGACCGCACGGCCCGCGCCGAGACCCGTCCAGGTGGGCGAGGAGGGCGAGACCGAGGCCCGGCTGGGCCCGGACGGCCTCCTGTACCTGCGCACCACCCTGGGAGCGCCCTGGAGGCGCATCTGCGCGGTCTCCCCGGAAGAACCCGGGGTGGAGCACTGGACCGAGGTGGTGGCGCAGGAGAGCGGCGCCACCCTGGACGCGTTCGCGGTCCTGGCCCGCTCCCCCGGCGAAGGGGCCGGCGCCCCGGCGCTGTTCGTGTCGCGCACCCGCCTGGGGATCAGCGAGGCCTCCGTCCACGACGCCCGCACCGGCGCGCTCCTGCACCCCGTGGACCTGCCGGGCGAGGGCATGGTCTCCACCCCCGAGACCGCCCCCGACGGATCGGTGTACCTGGCGTACGCGGACGTGGCCGCCCAGCAGCGGATCCTGCGCCTGCCGCCCGGGGAGCGGCGGCCCGGCCCCTGGCCCCCGGGCGCCCCGGACGCCCCGCCCTCCCCCGCCGTGGAGCGCACCGTGCTGTGGTGCGGCTCCGAGGACGGCACGAGGGTCCCCGTCACGGTGTTCGGCGCGGCGGGCGCCGGTGCGCCCGATCCCTCCGGCCCCGCCCCGACCATCCTGCACGCCTACGGGGGCTTCGGCCGCCCGCGCCAGTTCGGGTTCAGCGCCACGGTGCTGGCCTGGCTGCTCGCCGGGGGGCGGTACGCCGTCGCCCACGTGCGCGGGGGCGGCGACGCCGGCCGCGCGTGGCACCTGGCCGGATCCGGCCGCGCCAAACCCCGCGCCGTCGAGGACCTGGTGGCCTCCGCCGACGCCCTGGTCGCGGCGGGGCTGTGCACGCGGGACCGGCTGTGCCTGTCCGGCGGATCGGCGGGCGGTCTGCTCGTCCTGGCCGCGGCGACCGCCCGTCCCGACCTGTGCGGGGCCGTGATCGCCTCGGCCCCGCTCGCGGACATGGCCCGGTTCGAGCGGATGGGCCTGGGCCGGATGTGGACGCGGGAGTTCGGCACCGCCGCCGACCCGGACGACTTCGCCGCCCTGATGTCCTACTCCCCCTACCACCGGGCCCTGGAGGCCGCCGCGCGCACGCCGCGGCCGGACTTCCCGGACGTCCTGCTCACCGGCTTCCACGGCGACACCCGCACCGACGCCGCCCACCCGCGCAAGATGTGCGCGGCGCTCCTGGCGGCCGCGCGGGACGGGGGACGCCCACCGGTCCTGCTCCGGTACGAACGCGACGTCGGGCACGGCCCGCGCGCGGTCGGCCGGGCGGTGGGACTGGCCGCCGACGCGCACGCGTTCGCGGCCCACCGAACGGGGCTGTCCCCGCGCTGACGCGCGCGGGCGGCCCTGGACAGAGGAAACAGCACGAGAAGCACACAGAAAAGCGAGGTGCGGTGCGTATGGACCCCATCGAGGTCGAGATCGAGGACCTGGCCGACGTGACGTCGCGCGACATCACCGCGGGCGGCGACAGCGACGGTACCGACTCCAGTTCCGACTTCATCTGATCTCGGGACCGGGGCGCTGCCCGGCCCGGGCGACCGGGCCGGGCGGCGCCCCCTCCCCCTTGTACGGAAAGGACGACCCGTGACCGACCCCGGCCACCTGTTCACCCGGACGCTGTGCGACATCGTGGGGCGGGAGGCCCTCACCACACGCCTGTCGGAGGAGTTCGTCTTCGCCGACCTGGGGGCGGAGGCGGTGCGCTCGCTGCTGACCTTCGACGACCTCAACGGGCTGCTGGCCGCGTGCTCGCCGGAACCGCCGAGACTGCGCCTGCACCGCGACGGGTCTCCCGTCCCGGTCGACCGCTACACCGAGACGGCGACCGCCTCGCGGACCGAGCGCCGGGTGGTGCGCCCCGAGGCGCTCTACCGGGAACTGCGCGCGGGGGCGAGCCTGGTCCTGGACGGGGTCGACAGGATGCACCCGCCCGTGGGGGCGGCGGCCGACGACCTGATGCGGCTCGTGCGCGAGCGCGCGCAGGCCAACCTGTACCTGATCTGGGGCGAGTCGCGCGGCTTCGACACCCACTGGGACGACCACGACACCGTGATCGTGCAGGTGGAGGGCACCAAGCACTGGCAGGTGCACGGCCCCGGTTCGCGCCCCTTCCCGATGAAGAACGACCTGGAGCACGACCACGAGCCCCCCCGCGACGCCGACGGCGGGCTGCACCTGGTGTGGGAGGGGGTCCTGCGCCCCGGCCAGGTGATCCACGTGCCGCGCGGCTGGTGGCACACCGTGACCGGGACGGGCGACGTGAGCATGCACCTGACCTTCGGGTTCACCCGCGCGACCGGGGTGGACTGGGCGGACGCCCTGGTGCGGCGGCTGTTCGCAGAGGAGGGGTTCCGGCGGGACCTGCCCCGCTTCTGCGACCCCGACGTGCGGCGCAAGCACCAGCACGAGCTGGCGGCGCGGCTGGTGGAGCTGGCCGAGGAGTGGGGCGTGGACGACTTCCTGGCCGAGCGGGACGCCCGGTTCCCGCGCCGGACGTCGTTCTCGCTCCCGTGGCCCGTCCAGGAGGGGGCTCCGCCGGAGGACGCCCGGGTGGAGTTCGTGCCGATCCTGCCTCCGCCGCTCGTCCGCGAGGACGGGCGGGTCGCGGTGTCGGTGAGCGGGCGGCGGTACCGGTTCCCCGCCGAGGTGGAGCCGGTCCTGGCGGTGCTGGCGCAGGAGCGCTCGCTCACGGTGGGCGCGCTGGCCGACCGCGCGGGGGTGGCCCCGGAGCGGGCCGCGGAGATCGTGGCGGTGCTGGCCAGGCACCACCTGGTGCTGGTGCGCTGACCGGTCGCGGGAGCGGGCGCCGGCGGCTCTCCCCCGCCCTCAGCGGTGCCGGCCGGAGGGGGCGGGGCGGCGCCGCGGCCCCCGGCCCGCGGGAGCGCGGGTCGCCCGCCCCGCGGGAGCGCGGCTAGCGGGCGGGGGCGTCCCCGCCCCCGGCCTCCCGCTCGGCGCGCAGTCGCCCGACGTGGACCTCGATGCCGTCCAGGACGCGGTGGAGGGAGAAGTCGAACTCCTCCGCGGGACCGCCGAGCCGGTCCGGACGCCCCGGCGGCGGCTCCTCCTCCAGCACCGCGCTCTCCAGCATCATCGCGATCGTGGGGAACTCCTCGCGGGTGACGACCTTGCGCAGGCCCACGCTGTAGTCGCGCTCGGCCTCGGCCATCGTGCTCCCCGCCTCCCTCGCCGCGCGCGCCATGTCCGCCTCCAGGCGGAGCGTGTCGCGCAGCAGGGAGGAGAGCATCGAGAGCATCTGGAGCGCGCCCCCCACGTCGAGCCCCGAGCGGACGACCTCGCGCAGGCCCGCCTCCATCCAGCGGAGGCCGTTGGGCCCGACGGGCGGCCCGCTGAGCGGGAGCTGGATCGCCCAGGGGTGGCGGCGGTACACCTCCATCACCTCGTGGACCCACTCCTCGACCCCGGCCCGCCACCCCCGGTCCGGGCGCGGCGCGGGCGGCGTCCCCTCCATGGCCCGGTCGCTCATGAGGACGAGCATGTCCTCCTTGCTGTCCACGTGCCGGTAGAGGGACATCGTGGTGTAGCCGAGCTCCTTGGCGACCCGCTGCATGGACACGGCCTCCAGGCCCTCCGCGTCCGCGACGGCGACGGCGGCGTCGACGACGGCCTCCCGGCTGAGCTTGGGCCGGGGCCCGCGTCTGGGGGCGGGCCGGTCCAGTCCCCACAGGAGGTCCACCTCCCGCGTCGTCCGGCTCGTCGGCTGCTGCTCGGTCGTCATACCCCACCAGTCGTCGGCTGCGCCCCTTCGGCTTCCAGGTCGCGTTGACACCCATCCTAAAACTGTGTATCTATTACACTAATACGTGTATGAGATAAACAGTTGAGAGGGCGCACGCCATGACCCACCCGACCCCGGCCATCAGCGCCCGGGGGCTCCGCAAGCGCTACGGCTCCACCCGGGCCCTGGACGGCGTCGACCTGACGGTCCCGCCCGGGACCGTCCTCGGCCTGCTCGGGCCCAACGGCGCCGGCAAGACCACCGTCGTGCGCACCCTGGCCACGCTGCTGCGCCCCGACGCCGGACACGCCCTCGTCGCGGGGTACGACGTGGTCGCCCAGGCCGACCTGGTCCGCACCAGGATCGGCCTGACCGGCCAGTACGCGTCGGTGGACGAACTCCTCACCGGCCGCGAGAACCTCGTCATGTTCAGCCGCCTGTACGGGTTCGGCCCCCGCGAGGCCGCGGACCGCGCCGAGGTCCTCCTGGAGCGCTTCGACCTGGTCGGGGCCGCCGACCGGCGCGCCGACGGCTACTCCGGCGGCATGCGCCGCCGCCTCGACCTGGCCGTGAGCCTCGTCCAGGGGCCCGCCGTGCTGTTCCTGGACGAGCCCACCACGGGGCTCGACCCGCGCAGCCGCCTCCAGGTCTGGGACTCGGTCCGCGCCCTGGCGGCCTCCGGCACGACCGTGCTCCTCACCACCCAGTACATGGAGGAGGCGGACCGGCTCGCCGACTCCGTCGCCGTGCTCGACCGCGGCCGGGTCATCGCCGAGGGCACGCCCGACTCCCTCAAGACCAGGGCGGGCGGCGACCGCGTCGACGTGATCGTCCGCGACCCCGCCGACCTGGAGGCCGCCGCCGAACTCCTGCGCTCCGCCGTCCCCGGGGCGGTCGGCGTCCACCGCCGTGAGCAGCGCGTCAGCGTCCCCGCCGAGGACCGCATGGCCGTGCTGACCGCGGTGGTCCGCGCGCTGGACGGCTCGGGCCTGAGGGTGGAGGACGTAGGCGTGCGCCGCCCCAGCCTGGACGAGGTCTTCCTCGCCCTCACCGGGGAGCCCGCCGCCGACCGCTCCGGCGGGGGCGCCGGGGACCCGGCCGCCTCCGACGGCACCCTCCGGAAGGAGTACCGATGACCGCCGCCGGCCTCGGAACCACGCCCCGCCCGACACCGCCCGGCGACGGCCCGCCCCGCCCGCCGGGCGCCCTCCGCGGGTGGCGCAAGGCGCTCTCCGACACCCTGGTCCTGACCCGCCGCAACCTCCTGCACATGGCGCGCGACCCCTTCGAGCCGGCCATCGCGATCACCATGCCGGTCATGATGGTCCTGCTCTTCGGCTACGTGTTCGGGGACGTGATGGCACCGCCGGGAACGGACGGCTACCGGGCGTTCCTGGTCCCGGCGATGGTCGCGATGGTCATGCTCTACGGCGTCGGCGGCACCGCCTCCGGCATCGCCCGCGACACCGACCGCGACGTGATGAGCCGCTTCCGCACGCTCCCCATGTCCCCGGTGGCCGTGCTGGGCGCCCGCGTCCTGACCGACATGGCCCGTGCGGGCGCCGAGGTGGCCGTGCTGCTCCTCGTCGGGCTGGCGATGGGCTGGCGCGCCGAGGACGGCCCCGGGGGCGCCGCCGCCGCGATCGGGGTGCTCCTGCTCTTCCGGCTGGCCCTGGTGTGGCTGGGGGTGCTCATGGGCCTTCTGCTTCCCACTCCCGATGCGGTGAGCATGGTGGTCTATCCGCTGGTCTTCCCGGTCACCATGCTCTCGACGAGCTTCATCCCCTCCTCGGCGATGCCGTCCTGGCTGGCCCCGGTGTCCGAGTGGAACCCGCTCTCGGCGGTGGTCACCGCCACCCGCGACCTGTTCGGGAACCCGTCGCTGCCCTCCGACGCCTGGCCTTCGGAGAACGCCCTCCTGCTGGCGCTGGCCGTCCCGGTCCTCGCCGTCGCCGTGGCCGCGCCCCTGGCCGTGCGGCGCTTCCGGCGGCTCAGCCGCTGACCCGGTCCCGCCGCGCCACCGCGAGCCCTGCCCCGCTCCTCGCCCCCTCACGACAGAGGAGAAGACCCATGACCACCTCCACCGCGGAGCCCCCCGGAACGGGCGCCGGCCGTAAGCGGCCCGCCGCGCGCTGGTGGGAGCGCCCCTGGATCGCACCGCTGGCCCTGCTCTGCGGGACCTTCGCCGCGTTCTCCGTCCCGCCCTACGCGCGACTGGACCCCGCGACCGCGCCCATACCGATCTGGGAGGAACCCGGCTGGTACTACCCGATGCTGCTGACGCACATCTTCGGCGGCACCGTGCTCATGGCACTGGTGACCCTCCAGGTGTGGCCCTGGCTGCGCCTGGCGTACCCCGCCGTGCACCGGTGGAGCGGGCGCGCCTACGTCGTGTTCGGCATCCCCTTCGTCGGGGTGCCGGCCCTGCTCATCGCGCCGTACAGCCACGGCGGGACCTCGGTCGCCCTCATCAACACCGTGTGGGCCCTCTCGTGGCTGGCCTTCACCGCCATCGGCTACACGATGGCCCGCCGGCGCCGGTACGGCGTGCACCGGGAGTGGATGCTGCGCAGCTTCGCGCTGATCCTGTCCATCCCCCTCGCCAGGGTGAGCGTGCCCCTGCTGATGCTCGCCGCACTGCCCCGCCTGGAGTCGGGTTACGGCGGTGACATGGAGGCGCTGATCCTGGACATCGCCCCGGGCGCGGCGTTCCTCAACACCGTGCTCCCCCTGCTGTTCGTGGAGTGGTGGCTCAAGTACCGCCGCCCCCGCGGACGCGGGGCACTCGCCCCGAGGACGGCGTGATCCGGTGCGGGGCCGCGGTGGCGACGGCGCTGCCGCGGCTCCGCACCGCACATCCCGGACACCCGAAACAGCGGACAAAAGACAAAAACGCACCAGATTTTGAGCGAACCGGACTTTCCGACCGCGCTTCGGGGAAGGATCCGGGTCACCCCGACGTTCATTGCGACATCACCACTCGTTAGGGTAGCCTCACTTAAGAGACGCAGATGTACCCGTACCCCCGGGGTGTGAACTGCGACAACGCACCCCCGGACACGACGGCATCAGCGACGAAGGGCAGGTTCCGCGGTGACTCCAGACCCGCTCGACACGCTCCGCGACGCCTGCGCGGGGCTCAGGTTCGCGCCTCTGCCCGCCCTCCTCCCCCTCGACGACCTGCACTCCCACGCGGTCGGCGGCGTGCACTGGTACCGGTCCGACTCCCTGGCGTCGGAGGGCTGGGTGCCGGTCCTGTTCGACAAGCTGCAGACCGAGCACGGTCCCGGGCACCGGCTCCCGGCCGCCACCAACTTCCTCCGGGTCACCCTGCGCGAGCCCATTTTCCTGGTCTCCGCCTCCCTGTACCTGACCGGGCGCGCGCCGGTCCTGTCCCCGGACCGCCTGTACCTGCCCTGGGACACCGTCCAGGCGCGGTTTCGCACCCCCGCGTCGGTCGACACCCGATTGGCCGTGCTGCCGGACGACCCGGCCGCGGGCCGTCCCGGGACGGTGGCCGCCCGGGACGAGGACGACCAGCTGCGCCTGGCCGCCGAGGGCCTGTTCGCCACCTTCTCGCCCCTGGTCGAGGCCCTGCACGCGCACTCGCGCGCGGGCAGGCGCACCCTGTGGGGGTGGGTGCTCGACACCCTGCACTTCTACATGCTCAACCCGGCCCGGTACCTGGGCCGCGACGCGGAGGAGGCCTGGGGACTGGCCACCCGGCTGGCGGACGCCGTGGTCGAGGCGGGCGCCGTGACCCGCAAACGGCCCCGCCTGTTCCCCTTCGCCCCGGAGAACCCGCGCGGGACCTGGGCCGTACGGGGCACCTGCTGCTTCGACTACAAGGGCGACCCCGAGCACGGCTACTGCACCACCTGCCCCCTCAAGTGCGACGGCGAGCGCCAGGAGGCCCTGTCCGAGTGGTTGCGCGACCCCGCCCTGGCCCCCTGACGCACGCCTGCGCACAGCCCGGGGTCCTGTGTGCCCCCGCCACCGGCCTCAGGTGACCGGCGCCTCGACCGGGCCGCTGTAGAAGGGCTCGAAGACGACGCGCGCCGCGTCCACCCGGCCCTCGACCGTGATCGCCCCGGACGTGGTCTGTCCCGGGGCGAGGGTCTGCGCGCCGAGCTCGTTGGCGTCCATGCCGATGGCCTCGCTGGTGCTGTGGACGGAGCCCTCCTCGTCCACGATGCTGAAGTAGAGCGGGTTGACGTCCAGCTGTTCCTCGCCGGAGTTGGTGACCGAGACGGCGACGCTCGTGTAGACGCCCTCGGCGTAGAGCGGACTGGGCTCGAAGTCGGTCTCGCCGGCGGTGACCTCCGCGCCCCGGGTCTCGGTCAGCCCCTCGTCCCCGGGGGCCCGCTCCCCGGACCCTTCCGTGGCCCGGTCGCCGACGCCCGCCGAGATCAGCGCGATGGCCGTGCACCCGCCGCCGAGGAGGAGCAGGAGCAGCAGGACTCCGCAGCCGATCCCGATGATCTTGCCCCAGGGCGTGGGTCTGGTCTCCGGCGGTCCGTAGCCGCCCTGGGGCGGGTAGGTGTAGCCGGGCTGCGGCTGCCAGCCCTGGCCGTAGGCGGGTCCCTGCCCGTAGCCCGGCGGGCCGTATCCGGGCGGCTGTCCCGGGCCGTACCCGGGCCCCTGCCCGTAGCCCTGTCCGGGGTCGTGGTGGGCCGCGTATCCGGAATCCGACGCGAACCCGGGCCCCTGGCCGGACGGGTAGCCGCCCGCCTCGCCGTAACCGGGTCCCTGGCCGGAGCTCCGG
Source organism: Nocardiopsis tropica (assembly GCF_042660575.1). Lineage (NCBI taxonomy): Bacteria > Bacillati > Actinomycetota > Actinomycetes > Streptosporangiales > Nocardiopsidaceae > Nocardiopsis > Nocardiopsis tropica. The sequence continues at coordinate 286,504 of NZ_JBHSUF010000009.1, read as the reverse complement.
TCCCCGGGGAGCGGGCCTCCGTCCGGGGCCCCTCCCGCGCCGGCCTCCGAGGTGTCCGTCTCGCCGTAGCCGGGCGGGTACCCCTCGTGCTCGTAGCCCGCCTGCGCGGGCCCGTTGGGTCCCTCGGAGAGTTCACCGGCGCCCGGCGCGGACGATCCGCCGGCGGGGGTCTCCCCCGGTGCGCCGTCCTCCTGCGGGTGGTCGCCGTAGGGCTGCTCCCGGTAGGGGTGCGCTCCGAAGGGCCGGTCCCGGCCGGGGTGCCCGCCCGGGGGCGGGTCCTGCGAGGTGTACCCCTCTCCTTCCCCGCCCTGAGGGGGCTGCCGCATGTGCGGATCGTGGTGGGGGAACTCGTGCGGCGGTTCGCCGGGGGGCTGCCGGCCGCCCTCGACCGGGTCCCCGGGGTCCCCGGGCCTCCACTCCTCCGGCGGGTGGTGGTTCACCGGGTCGGGACGCGGTTCCGACGCTTCCCCCGCCCCGTCCTCGGGCTCTCGACCGGTCACTGAGAACACCCCCTGTCAGCGGAATCCGCCCACCGAGGCCGGTAGGCGCCCCAAAACTGCACGGTAACCGCGGTCCGGGGACTCGTAGGACAGCTGCGGGGGCGTTTCCGGTAAAGGTCCGGATGTTTTTACGGGGCCCGGTTCACGGCGTCCGCGGGGTGCTTCGGGAACGGGACGCCAGGGCGCGCACCGCGAGCACGAACACGGGCAGGGTGAACAGCGCCGCGAACAGGTTGAGTCCGCCGAACCCCGCTTGGGCCAGCACGACACCGGACAGCGCTCCCGCCGCGGCGCCGCCCAGGTTCATGGTGAGGTCGCTGACCCCCTGCACCCGCGGGCGCACGTCCGCCGACAGCGACTCGGCCAGCAGGGCCGTCCCCGCCACCAGACCGAAGGACCAGCCCAGCCCCAGGAGCACCAGCCCCGTCGTCACGAGCACCTCGTCGTGCCCGGCCGTCCCGGACACCGCGGTCGCGACCAGCAGGATCACCTGGCCGGTGAGGAGCACCGGGACCCGGCCGAACCGGTCGGTGAGCCAGCCCACCACCGGCGACAGGCCGTACATGCCGGCGATGTGCAGGGAGATGGTCAGGCCGATGACGGTCAGCGCGGCGCCGTGGTGCGACATGTGCACGGGCGTCATCGTCATGACCGCGACCATCACCGTGTGGCTGGCGACGATGCCCACGATCGCGAGGAGGGCTCCTGGGCTGCGTCCGACGACGCGCAGGGCTCCGGGCACGGACAGCCGTACACCGGCGGGGGCCCCGCTGCGGGCCAGCTCGGTGGTGGCCGTGCGCAGGGGATCGGGGCGCAGCAGGGCGAAGATCAGGACCGCCCCCAGGACGAACCCGGTGGTGGTGAAGACCACGGGGCCGAGCAGCTCGGGGAGGCCGAGGAGGGCGGCGACCCTCCCGCTGGGGCCGATGAGGTTGGGGCCCGCCACCGAGCCGACGGTGGTCGCCCACACCACGACGGACAGGTCGCGGCCGCGCGTGGCCTCGGACGCCAGGTCAGCGGCCGCGTGCCTGGACTGGAGGTTGGTCGCGGTCCCCGCTCCGACGAGCACCATCCCGAGGAGGAAGAGGGCGAACGACTCCAGGACGGTGGCGGCGATGACGGTGGTTCCGCCGACGGCGCCGAGCGTCCAGCCCAGCGCCAGGCCGGGACGGCGTCCCCGGCGGGCGGCCAGTGACGCCAGCGGCAGGGCGAACACGGCGGCGCCCAGGGTGATCATGGTGGTGGCCATACCGGACCAGGCGTCCGAGCCGGACAGGTCGAGCGCGATGAGCGCGCCCACGGCGAGCATGGCGCCCATGCCGATGCCGCCGACCACCTGGGCGAGCATGAGGACGAGGACGGTGCGGCGCTGGATGCGGGCGCGCGCCTCCTCGGGGAGGGCCTCCCCGACATGAGCGTTTTCTGTCGACACGAGGCCTACTCTCCGATTCGTCCTATCTACGGAGGAATCGTAACCGGCCGCTCAGGGGGGCGGACGCGTCGGGTCCCCGCCCCACGGGGGCGGTTCCCGCCCCGTGAACTGCGGCGGCGGACCCGTTCCCCCGGACAGCCGACAGGACGCCCCCGTCCCCGGACAGGACAGGGGCCCGGACCGACGGCTCCGCACCCGGTGGCACTTCCTTACCGACCCCCCTGCCGTCCGGCGGTCTGCTCGACCCAGCGGTCGTCGGCGAACCACCGCAGCGCCGCGCGCAGGCGCTCGATGTCTTGATGCTTTGCGGCACCTATTTCCTTGGCGAGGCACACGACCTTTCCCCCCTGGAAATCCTTGAGCGAGGCGAACTTGGGGAGGTCTTTGCCGGGCCAGATCACGAACTGGGTCTCGACTCCCTCACCGACCAGGCTGACCTGAGTCAGGTCCTGCCAAGAGGCCATCCGCTTTCCTGGCCCCCTCTCAGTCCCGGCCGTCAGGCCGCTGTCGCGCAGACCAAGATGTGGGGAACCTTCGGCAATCGCGGAGACGACCCACCAGACGGCCAGGATGAACCCGGCGGCTATGCACAGTTGACCCAACAGGGGGTCAATGAGACTCGCGATGCTGCTGATGAGGCCGCCGAGGAGCACAATCGAAGCTAGGAGGAAGATTGTTCCTAGGACCTCCGGCACTCCCCAGGATCCTTTGAATTCCACCTCCTCCACCGGTTCTGGCCGGGCATTACTTCCAGTTCCGATGTCGAAGGCCTTCCGAACGGTGCCGCGCGGCTTGAATTCGATGCGGCGCACCGTGCTGCGCCGCCCGCCGGCGTCGACCTGCACGGTGTGCTGGCCCGCCTCCAGGGGGAAGCGACTGTGACCGCCCCCTGGGACGGCCCCGACGGCTATGCCGTCGAGGAGGACCTCCAGCGGCTCCAGGCTGAGGTTGCCGACCACCAGTGCCGCCCGGTCCGGAGCGGCCGTGCCGGGCTCGGAGGCCCGAGACCGCTTCTTCTTCGGCTCGGCCGTCTTCCGCGCAGGAGGCCTTGCCTGCGGTGTCTCGATCCGGGTGTAGGCGAGCGTGTGGCGGGCCAGGGCCTCGGTGAGGTCGTCGGGCAGCCACCGGCCGCCGTCGCGGGCCCGGGTGGAGGCTATGGCGGTCAGGGCCGTCAGCACGTCGTCCAGGCCGGGCCGGGCTGCTGAGTCCTTGGCGAGGCAGGCGCTGATCAGACCCGCCAGGGGCACGGGCAGGCCCGCCAGGTCGGGCTCCTCCTGCACCACCCGGAAGAGGACCGCGAGTGCGGGTCCCTCCCCGAAGGGGCTGCGGGCGGTGGCGGCGAAGGCGAGCACGCATCCCAGGGAGAACACGTCCGAGGCCGGGCCGACCTTCTGCGCCTTCGCCTGTTCGGGGGACATGAACGCGGCGGTGCCCACCACGGTGGAGCTGTGGGTGTGGGAGGTGGTGTCCAGGGCACGGGCGATGCCGAAGTCGATCAGGCGCGGTCCCTCCGCGGTCAGCAGGACGTTGGCGGGTTTGAGGTCGCGGTGCACGATCTGCTGGGCGTGCACGGCGGCCAGGCCCTCGGCCAGGCCGGCGCCGAGCACGGCCACCGTCTCCGCCGGCAGGGGGCCGTGGTCGGTGACGGCGCGGTACAGGGTGGGGCCGGGGATGTAGGCGGTGGCCAGCCAGGGCGGGGTGGCATCGGTGTCGGCGTCCACGACGGGGGCGGTGTAGAAACCGCCGACCTTGCGCGCGGCCTTGACCTCGGCGGCGAAGCGGCGGCGGAAGTCGGCGTCGTCGGCGAGTTCGGGGCGCACGACCTTGACCGCGACGGTGTGCCCGCCGGGGGAACGGCCCAGGAACACCTGGCCCATCCCGCCGCCGCCCAGACGGGCATGCAGCGTGTAGGGGCCGATGTGGGCGGGGTCGCTGTCTCGCAGGGGGTCGGCCATGGCACCGCTTCCAGGGGGTTCGGCTCGGTCGGGAGCAGATGATCCCAGGGAAACCGCCCCTGTGGGCGTTCCTTGCCGGAACCGGCCACCACGGCCTCACCGGCGAGGTCTACCGCGTTGCGAGGTCCCCGGCGATCCTCCCCCGGGGTCATCCCGCGTGGTGGCGGATCCGCTCGCGCGGAAGCAGCGCGAATTCCTCCGCTCCGGCTCCCTCATCAGGGACGGCGGACACCGACCGCGCCCCCGCGTTCCGGGCGTCGGCCATGAAGCGGTTGACCCGTTCGCGGGCCCGGCCGAGCCCGCGGAACACCCGGTCGGTCACCACCGCCTGAATCCAGCCGTGCGGGGGCGGTGCTCCGGGGACCGGGACGGGAGGGCGCCCCCTACGGTACGGCCGCCCCGGCGAGGGCTTCGGCCACCCGGCGCCACGGAGGAAGACCGTGGGCGGGATCGCGCAGAAGCGTGACGTGGGGGATCTCGTCCAGGAGCCGGAGACTGCGGTCCAGTGCGGGATGGCCCGCGAGCCCGTCCCCCGTCTTGGGAACCAGGAGCGTGGGGACGCCGCGCCCGATCATCTCGCAGACGAGCGCGACGGCGAACGTGTCGGTGAGGCCGAGGGCGGTCCTGTTCGTGCTGTTGAAGGACCAGGGGCAGGCGAGGACGGCGTCCGGAGGGGGCAGGCTCGTGCCGGTGCCGGGACGCCGGAAGTCCACGTGGACCGGTTCCCCGGTCAGCGCCTCCAGTGCGTCGAGGTCGTGGAAACGGGTGCCCGTCGGCGTGCACAGGACGGTGACCCGCCACCCCTTCCCCTGGAGCAGGCGGACCAGGTCGGGGGCTGTCTCCTCCGGCCTGGTGGAGGCGGCGGAGAGGGCGAGGTAGAGGGTTCCCATACGTCCGGTCTGTCCGCTGGGGCGGGGGCGCATGCGTGCCACGGGCCCCTGGTTCCTCCGGGCGTCCCCGAGGCGGACGGCGGCGGTACGCACAGGGCCCGGGCCGGTCGGCGCGCCCACGCCACCCGTGGCGCCTCCCACGCGACGCGAACGCCTTACCGCGGTCCCCGTCCGGGGGCGTGTGCGGAACGCGTGCGTTCGGGCCGAATGAGCAGACGCCCTCCTAGGCGCGGCCGTAGCGCCAGCGCAGGAAGTCGTGCTCGCGCTCGACGTAGCGCATCTCGGCGTAGAGGTTGTGCGGGTCGCGCGCACTGATGACGACGCCGCTCTCGGGGACCACCGGCCAGCACGCGTAGGCCCAGAAGCAGCGGGTGTAGGCCCCCCAGACGACGACCCACGCCCCCTGCTTCTGCCATTCGATGTGCTCGGCGATCCGGCGCTGTTCCTCGTCTCCTGTGTCGTCCATGCCGACTGTGGGCATACCCGCCGCCGGGAGGACCGATCAGGCCGGAATCGGCCAGTTTGCAAGGGTTGTAGGTGCGCTCCGAAAGCCGCTGCACGGACAGGACGCCCGTGCCGACGCCGTGGGCGCCGGCACGGGCGTCCGCCTCGCGCGTGTCCGGGCCGGTCAGCGCCCGGCGACGAGTGTCGTGTCGCCGGGGACCGGCTCCGCCGGGTCGTTGCCCAGCTTGACGATCCTGTTGTCGCGGTCCACGTGCACGATGTGCTGGACGTGCTCGGCGCGCTCGGCCTCGTCCACCTGGGCGTAGCCGATGATGATGACGAGGTCGCCGGGGCTGACCAGACGGGCGGCGGCCCCGTTGATGCCGATGACCCCGCTGCCGCGCTCCCCGACGAGGGCGTAGGTGACCAGGCGGGCTCCGTTGTCGATGTCGACGATGTGGACCTGCTCCCCGTCGACGATGTCGGCGGCGTCCATCAGGTCGGCGTCGATCGTGACGGAGCCGACGTAGTGCAGGTCGGCCTGGGTGACCGTGGCGCGGTGGATCTTGCCGTTGATGAGGGTGCGCAGCACTGTTCGAGCCTCGTTTCAGGTGTCTTGCGAACTACAGGCCCCTGTGTCGGGGGTCCCGTGCGTCTCCCATGATGGACCCGGCCGGGAGCGGCTGCGACCACCGGGGTCCCGCAATGCGACGAACGCCCCCGCGACCGCCGGTGTTCCCCGCGGCGGCCGGCCCCACCGGACCGGCCGCCGCGCAGAACGCGCCTAGTTGAACGAGGAGTAGGCGACCACGCCGCGGCGCACCAGGTCGGCGGCCTTGCGCGAGGTGGAGCGCACCTCCGCGTCACCGGTCGCCCCGGCGATCTGGCTGAGCATGTCCACCAGCATCTTGGCGGTGCGCACGAAGTCGCCCGCGGGCATGTCCGCCTGACGCAGGATGTCGTCCAGCCGGTCGCCGCGCGCCCACCGGTGCGCCGTCCACACGAACCCCAGGTCCGGCTGGCGCAGGAACGACACCCGGTGCCGGGCCTCGACCTCGTTGAGCTCGCCCCACAGCCGCACCATCTCGGCGAGGGTCGTCTCGACCGGGCCGGAGGGGACGCGGGGGTAGGCGTCGTCGTTGCGTCGCGCCTCGTAGACCAGGGACGCCACGCACGCGGCCAGCTCCACCGGGTTGAGGCCCTTCCAGACCCCCCGGCGCAGGCACTCGGCGACGAGCAGGTCCAGCTCCGAGTAGATCTTGGCCAGACGCGACCCGTCGTCGGACACGCTGTCCCCGGACAGGTACTCCAGGTCCTCCAGGACGCCGCACACCCGGTCGAAGGTACGGGAGATGACGTGCGAGCGCCCCTCGACCCGGCGGCGCAGCGAGTCGGTCTCACGGCTCAGCCGGAAGTACCGCTCCGCCCAGCGGGCGTGGTCCTCGCGGTCCGCGCACCCGTGGCAGGGGTGCTCGCGCAGCGCGGTGCGCAGCCGCAGCACCTCGGCGTCCTCGCCCGCGTCGCGTCCGCCCCGCTCGTAGACCGGGTCGGTGCCGCGCTCCTTGAGCTTGTTGCGCAGCGTGGAGGCCAGGTCCTGGCGGGACCTGGGCGACTTGGCGGAGAAGGACTTGGGGATGCGCATCCGCCCGGACGGGTGCACGGGAACGGTGAAGTCGCTGGCGTTGACCCGCTTGACCTGCTTGTCCGCCGTGAGCACCAGCGGTGCGGGCAGGTCGTGGCGCAGCCCGGGGTCGAGCACCACGGCGTGTCCGGAGAAGCGGCCCGACGGGATGCGGATGATGTCGCCCGGCCGCAGTTTCTCCAGGCTCTCCAGGGCCTCGTCGCGCCGCTGGGCCGAACGGGTCTTGGAGAGCACGGACTCGCGGTCGCTCAGGGCGCGGCGCAGCGAGGCGTACTCCATGAAGTCGCCCAGGTGGCACTCGGCGGCCTTGGCGTAGCCGTCCAGCGCCTCCTCGTGCTTGCGCAGCTGCTTGACCAGGCCGACCACGGCGCGGTCGGCCTGGAACTGGGCGAAGGACTCCTCCAGCATGGTGCGGCTGCGCCGGCGGCCGACCTGGCCCACCAGGTTGACCGCCATGTTGTAGGACGGCTGGAAGCTGGAGTTGAGCGGGTAGGTGCGGGTGCCCGCGAGGCTGGCGACGGCCTCGGGGTCGGTCCCTGCCTGCCACACGACGACGGCGTGGCCCTCCACGTCGATGCCGCGGCGTCCGGCACGGCCGGTGAGCTGCGTGTACTCGCCCGGGGTGAGCCGGACGTGGGCCTCGCCGTTCCACTTGTCGAGCTTCTCGATGACCACGGTCCGCGCGGGCATGTTGATGCCCAGGGCGAGGGTCTCGGTGGCGAACACGGCGCGGATGAGCCCCCGGGAGAACAGGTGCTCGACGATCTCCTTGAACGTGGGGAGCATCCCCGCGTGGTGGGAGGAGATGCCCGCCTCCAGGGCGCGGAGCCACTGGTCGAAGCCGAGCACGGCCAGGTCGGCCGGGGGGATGTCGGCGCACCGGGTCTCCGCGTACTCGCGGATCTCGGCGGCCTCCTCCGGGCTGGTGAGCACCAGGCCGGAGGCCACGCACTGGCGGACGGCGTCGTCGCAGCCCGCGCGGCTGAAGATGAAGGTGATGGCGGGCAGCAGCCCGTCGTCGTCGAGTTCCTCGATGATGGCCGTCCGGGAGGGCGGCGCGAAACGCGAGCGCGGGCGGATGCTGCCCCGGGCCCTGGACTGCGGGTGGCGCCGCCGGTCGGCCAGCTGGGTGATCCGGGAGTCCTCCTCGGCGAACCGGATCAGGGACGGGTTGATCCGCAGCCTCTGGCCGCCGACCTCGATCTCCCGGTGCTGCTGCGGGCGGCGCCTCTCGCGCTTGCGCTTGCCCTTGCTGCGGTGGCCGCCGGAGTCGGGCTCCTCCTCCGGGCCGGTGTCCTCCTCCATGTCCACGAACAGGTCGTGGACGCGGTTGCCGACCATGACGTGCTGCCACAGCGGCACCGGGCGCTTCTCGTCGACGATGACGGTGGTGTCGCCGCGCACCTGCTGCAGCCACTCGCCGAACTCCTCGGCGTTGCTGACGGTCGCGGAGAGGGCCACCATGCGCACCGACTCGGGCAGGTGGATGATGACCTCCTCCCACACCGCGCCGCGGAAGCGGTCGGCGAGGTAGTGGACCTCGTCCATCACCACGTAGGCGAGCCCGCCGAGGGTGGAGGAGCCCTCGTAGAGCATGTTGCGCAGCACCTCGGTGGTCATGACGACCACGGGGGCCTCGCCGTTGACGCTGTTGTCACCGGTCAGCAGCCCGACCCGGTCGGCGCCGTAGCGCTTGACCAGGTCGTTGTACTTCTGGTTGGACAGGGCCTTGATGGGCGTGGTGTAGAAGCACTTGGTGCCCTCGGACAGGGCCAGGTGCACGGCGAACTCGCCGACCACGGTCTTGCCGGAGCCGGTCGGGGCGGCCACCAGCACCCCGTGGCCGTTCTCCAGGACCCGGCAGGCCCTGACCTGGAACGGATCGAACTCGAACCCGTAGAGGCCCTGGAAGGCCTCGATGGCGGGGCTGGAGGCGGCCTGGCGCCGACGGAAGGCGGCGTACCGCTCGGAGTGACTACTCATATGGCCTCCAGCCTATGAGGTCAGCTCCAACATCTCGACCGATTTGGGGACGACCTCGCAGACCAGTGGCGGCTCCCCGACCCGCTCGCCGTCGGCGTAGGCGGCGCCGGCCGCGGCGCGGATGGTGACGGAGCGGCCGCGTTCGACCACCACCTCGTCGCATCCGGTGTGGCTGCCGTTGAAGACGCGGGGGAACAGGCGCAGGAACCGGCCCACCGGGGCCTCGCGGACGAAGACCACGTCGAGGAGGCCGTCGTCGGGTTCGGCGTCGGGGCACACGAGCATGCCTCCGCCGTAGGCGCTGGTGTTGCCGACCGCGACGAGCATGCCGGGTTCGGCGATGCGTCTGCCGTCCACCTCGATCTCGAAGTCGACGGGCGCGAAGGAGCGCAGTTCCGCGAGCAGGCCCACCACGTAGCCGGCGCGGCCGAGCCTGAACCGGGAGTCGTTGACCCGCTCGTTGACCCTGGCGTCGAAGCCGCAGGCCAGGACGCTGAGGTAGTAGCGCTGGGTGCCGTCGGCCAGGGTCATGCGCACGGTGTCGGCGGGGCGGGTGCGGCCCCGCAGGATCGCGGCGGCCACCTCCCGGGCCGGGCCGCTGGGGCGGCCGAAGGCGCGGGCGATGTCGTTGCCGGTCCCTGTGGGCACCACGGCCAGGGGTACCCCGGTCCCCACGACACCCTGGAGGGCCTGGTGGACGAGGCCGTCACCGCCGACGGCGACGAGGGCGTCCGGGTTGTCGGAGGCGGCCAGGCGCGCCATCCTCCGGCTGTCGGAGGCCGAGCGCCCGGTGTACACGTGCACTCTGGCCCCGGCGTCGCGGAGCGCCTGTTTGAGCCGGACCGCGGTGACGGCGGCGCGGCGCCTGCCGGAGACGGGGTTGACGAGAAGAGCGATGTGAGGGGGCATACCAGTCCTTGCTACCCCGTAAGGGACAGGGAGGGAGTTCGGAGCTGTGGAGGTCGCCCGCGCACCCCTCGCGCCCGGGTGCGCGCGGGGGTGCGTCAGGAGGTCTCGGAGGCCCCGGCCCGCTGTTCCCGCTGTTCGGCTTCCTCACGCTGGCGGCGATGGTACTCCTCCATCGCCTTGGGGGTGTTCAGCGGGGAGGGCACCCACGCGACCTCGACGTCGACCTCGCCGTTCTGGATCCGGCGCTCCTCCTCGGTGAGGTACTCCTCGGGGATGTCGAACTCGCCGTCACGGGCGCCCAGGACGAAGGCCTCCCACTCGGCGGGGGTGAAGTACAGCGTGCCCTTCTCGGGGGACTTGCCGTCGCGTACGGCGCGGAAGCCGTCGTCGAAGGTCGCGACCTCCACGACCGCCTCGGACTCCTCCTTGGACAGGGAGGAGCGCATCCAGACGGCGTCGGTGGTGTCGTGCCACTTCTCGTTGCCCATGGCCTCGGGAGGGAGCTCCCGTCGGGCTTCTCTCTGCTCACTCATCGGTCTTCCCCTTCTCCGCGGCCCGGGTCGGCCCGGGGGTGCACCGGAGCCGACGGTGGGACGAGCCCGCCCCACCGCCCGACCCTAGCGTGTGCCGGGGCCCCTCATGAGCGTTTTCCGGACTCTTCTCCCACGTCGGGCTCGTCCAGGGCGGACGGGGTGTCGTCGAGTTCGGAGATCTCGTCGTCGTCCAGGCCGGCGTAGGGGTCGTCGCGCTTCTTGCGGCGGTCGTTGAGGAAGGCGAACAGCTCGGCGATCTCGAAGAGGACGACGAGCGGGACCGCCAGCGCGAGCATGGAGATCGGCTCGGCCGGGGTGATGACCGCCGCGATCACGAACGAGGAGAAGATGATGACGCGGCGCCACTTGGCGATGGCGGCGTGCGGGAGGACCCCGGAGATGTTGAGCAGGACCACCAGCAGGGGCAGCACGAAGCCGATGCCGAACATGCCCATCATGATGAGCATGTAGTTGAGGTACTCGCCGATGGTCAGGAAGGGGTCGGCGTCCTCGGGCAGGAAGCCGAACAGCATGGTCAGCGCCATGGAGGTGATGGCGTAGGCCAGGGCCGCGCCACCGGCGAACAGCAGGGCGGCCAGCGGCGCGAAGAGGTAGGCGTACTTCTTCTCTCGCCCGTGCAGCGCGGGGGCGACGAACGCCCACAGCTGGTACAGCCAGAACGGCGCGGAGACGAGTGCCCCGACGAACAGCCAGACCTTGAAGGCCACGAAGAAGGCGTCGAAGGGGCCGGTGACGATGAGGGAGCAGTCGTCGGGTCCGTTGACCTGGGACACCGGCAGGGAGCAGTAGGGCTCGACCAGGAACGCCCACACGTAGTCGTAGACGAGGTATCCCACCACCGCGCCCAGGGCCAGCGCGATGGCCGCCTTGGTCAGTCGGCTGCGCAGCTCGCGTAGGTGCTCCATGAGCGGCATCCGGGCCTCCGGATTGGCCGCCCGGCCTCGTGCGCTCATCGTGTGGTCACTCTCTTCTCCTCCGGGTCCGCGCGGTCGGCGCGGATCCCCATGACAGCCGTGCGGCGCGGCGCTCCTGCTCGGCGCCGCGCCCGTGTCGCTCCCGTGTCCGACACCGGGGGGTGCCCGTCACGGGAGCCGCCCGCCTCTCGGCGTCGGGCGCCCGGCGGCGCCGCCCTCGGGCGGGCCGCTGAGGCGGAACCGCGGCGTCACGCGGTGCGGGGGGCACCGCGGAGCGCGGCTCCACGCGGATGTGGCGCCTGGATCAGTTGCCGTAGGTGCGGTGGGTGGTCTCACCGGACTCGTCGACGATGCGCTGGCCGGGGGGCAGCTGCGGGTAGTTCTGCTGCTGCGGCTGCGACGGCTGCTGGGGGTACTGCTGGCCGGCCGCGGGGTTCTGCTGCTGGGAGGCCTGCTGGGTCTGGGCCCCGTTCGCCTCGGCGTTCTCGTCCTCGTCGATCAGGCCCTTGCTCTCGGCCTTGAGGATGCGGGCGCTGCGCCCCAGGGATCTGGCCAGGTCCGGCAGCTTCTTGGCTCCGAACAGCAGCAGGGCCAGGATCGCCAGGATGGCGAGGGTAGGTCCGTTGAACGGTCCCATGGTTCTACCTCTCTGTGGGGCGCGAACAAGCGCCTTCGATGGTACGCGTACGCGGATACGGGTCCGTCATGTCCCCGCACCGCTTCGACCGACGCGCTCACGCAGGTCATCACTGCTCGCCCGGTACTCGTCCGACGCCCGTGCCACCCGCTCGGACAGCACGCCCGCGGCGCGGCGCACCCGCAGGGCGAGGGCCGCGACGACGGCGAGTCCGGCTGTGAACACACCGAACAGGACGGCGAGGACGATCACGCGTTCACCTTATCCCTTGCGGAGTGACCGCCACCCCTGCCCCCGGTGAACAGCTGGGCCTCACTCGGGCGACGAAGTGGTCTCGACCAATTTCCCACAGGATTGTTCTGTGCGGTAGTACTCCAACGCCCGCAGTGCTTCGGCGCGCGCCTCCTCGGCGAGCGCTCCGGGCGCCACCACGCGCCCCTCCGGCCCCAGCATCAGCGCGAGGCGCACCACCCAGGCGGGAGCGGGCGTGCGCAGTGTGGCGCGGACCCCTCCCCCGGGGAGCTCGGTCACCGACTCGCACACGTAGTCCTCGGTCACCCAGCCCGCCGTGGGCTCCAGGTCGAGGGTGACCTGGGCGTCGCGGTCCGAGCGCTGGAGCACCCCCGCGGACAGGTCGCGGCGGCCCACCCCCTCGGGGACCTCGGCGGCGTAGGGCAGGACGGTGAGCTCCAGCACCCTGTCCAGGCGGAACAGGCGCACGTCCTCGCGCAGGTGGCAGTACCCCTCCAGGAAGGGGTAGCCGTCCTGGACGACCAGGCCCATGGGGTCCACATCGCGTTCGGTGACCTGGTCCAGGTAGCCCGACAGGTAGCGCAGGTGCAGGCGCTGCCCGGCCTCCAGGGCGTCGGCGCAGCGCCGCTGGGTCCGGGCGACCTGCTCGTCCCCCTCCACCCGTACCTGGACCGAGTCGGCCAGGGAGCCCAGGGCGGCCCCGGCCGCGGTGCGCAGCTTCTCCCCGACCCGCTTGAGCGCACCGCCCTCCAGTCCCTCGGTCTCGGGGAGCGCCTCCAGCAGGGACAGGCCCACGACCAGGCTGGCCGCCTCGTCGGCGGTGAGCCGGAGCGGCTGGGCGAGGGTGTCGGCGTTGGCGATGATGATCTCGCCGGTCTCCTTGGCCGCGTCGAGGTCGACGTCGATGAGGTCGCCGGGCGTGTAGCCGGGCAGTCCGCACATCCAGAGCAGGCTCAGGTCGGCGACGACCTGCTTCTCGCTGAGCCCGAAGTGCTGGGCGACCTCCGGGACGCGCACGTCGCGGCCCAGGGCGTAGGGCACCAGCATGAGCAGCCGGCGCAGCTGGTCGGCCGAGCGGGGCCCGCGCGCGGGGGCGTCGGTCCCCCCGGCTCCGCCCGTGCCGACGGGCTCGGACGCGGCGGCTCCGGCCGACCCGGCCGTGGCCGCCAGGTGGGCCGCCATCGCCTCGCGGGCCCCGGCTGGCTCGACGATCTCGGCGCGCGAGCCGAACGAGGCGACGCGCCGCACGAGGGCGGGGGTGTCCGAGTAGGGGTAGCTGAGGGTGTCCCAGCCGTTGCCCGAACCGTCCCTCTCCCCGGGGACCACGCGCAGGGCGCGGCGGCGCAGGGCGTGCGCGGAGTCGGCGCGCACCCGCAGGAGGGCGGTGCGCTCGGGCTCGGCGGTCTGGCCCGCGACCACCGAGCGCAGGTCGACGCCCTCGGGGATGACCACGTCGGGGCCTCCCCGCAGGACGGTCACCTCTCCCCGGATGCGGCCCAGGCGGAACACCCGGCGCGCGTCGCGCAGCCGGTCGTGGCCGACCACGTACCAGTGGCCGCGCAGGTTGACGATGCCCCAGGGCTCGACCTCGCGGGTCTCGGACTCGGCCTGGCCCGGCTTGCGGTAGTCGAAGGAGATGGGGCGCCGGTCCCGCACCGCCTGCCAGACGGGGCCGAAGGAGGGCTCGTCGGTGCGCATCGCGGGGGTGAGCCCGGGTGCGGCCTCGCTGTCCACGGGCACCCCCGCGGAGCGGAGCTTGAACAGGGCGTTGGCCGCCGCCTCGCCCAGGGAGGCGTGCCTCCAGGCGCGGGCGGCCAGGCCCAGGACGAGGGCCTCGTCGGGAAGGAGCTCGATCTCCGGCAGCTCGTAGTCGGAGCGGGAGATGCGGTAGCCCTCCTCGCCGCTGACCGCGTCCCCGGTCCCGACCTGGATGGGGATGCCGCTGTCGCGCAGTTCGCGCTTGTCCCGCTCGAACATGCGCTTGAACGCCGACTCGGTGTCCGCCTCGGCGTAGCCGTGCACCGTCTGCCTGATCTCCTGGGCGGTCAGGTGGCGGCGTGTGGACAACAGACAGATGACCAGGTTCAGCTGTCGTTCCGTCTTCCTGCGAGACATCGTCCGCACCCTTCTCGCCCGCGCATGGTGGATGGACCGGCCGGGGTGCGCTCTGGCGCGTCGTCCCTACTCCGGTTCAGCAACGACGGTACCGTGCCTGGCATGATCCGGTGGCGCCGTGGTGAAGTCCGTCAGCTCCTCCCGTCCTGGCCGGGGGTCGCCCTGGCCCTGGTGGCGGTGGACCCCGCCGACGAGGGGGACGGGGTCACGGAGGGGACAGGCACGGGCCCCGTGGCGACGTGCCGTGCGCTGGCCTACACCGACCTCGTCGGGGAGCCCGGGGTCGGGGACTCCGTGCTGCTCAACACCGGGGCCCTGGACCTGGGTCTGGGGACGGGCGGGTACGCGCTGGTCGTGGCTCTCCCGGACCGCCTCCCCGCCGACCGGGAGGGGCCCGGACACCTGGTGAAGGCCCGCTACACGCCGCTCCAGGCGACCGTGCTGGGCGCGGACGAGCAGGGGTCGCCCCACCACGGGGTGCTGCGGTCCGCCGACGGCGTGGACGGCATGCCCGTGGTGGTGGCCGACCTGCACTCGGCGCTGCCCGCGGTGGTCGCCGGGGTGCGCGCGGAGCGGCCGGGGACGCGGATCGTCAACGTGATGCTGGACGGCGGGGCCCTGCCCGCCGCGTTCTCGCAGCTGGTGGGGGCCCTGTGTGAGGAGGGCCTGGTCGAGGGGTGCGTGACCACCGGGCAGGCCTTCGGGGGCGATCTGGAGGCGGTCACCGTGCACTCCGGGCTGCTGGCGGCCCGGCACGTGATGGGCGCGGAGGTGGCGGTGGTGTGCCAGGGGCCGGGGAACCTGGGCACCGGCACCCCGTGGGGGTTCTCGGGGGTCTCCTGCGGCGAGGCGGTCAACGCGGCGGCCGTGCTGGGCGGGCGCCCGGTGGCCGCGCTCCGGGTGAGCGAGGCCGACGAGCGCGAGCGGCACCGGGGGGTGTCGCACCACAGCATGACCGCGTACGGGCGCGTGGCGCTGGCCCGGGCGGACGTGGTGGTGCCGGTCCTGCCGGGGGTGTTCGGCGAGCGCGTGCGCGCCCAGGCCCGGCCGCTGGGTGAGCGGCACACCCTGGTCGAGGTCGGCGTCGACGGCCTGGAGGAGGCTTTGGCGGCCCTGCCGGTGAAGGTGTCGACGATGGGCCGCGGGCTCGACGAGGACCGGGCGGCGTTCCTGAGCTCCGCCGCGGCGGGCCGCCACGCGGCGGCGCTGCTGTAGGGGCCGCCCGGGGCCGTCCACAGCCCCTTCCCCCGCGCCCTCCGGTGGGGTTTCCTGCGATACAGGGGGGCCCACGGCTCCGTCGGCCCGGTGCTGCCCGGGACCGCCCGTGCGCACACCCCTCGCGCCCGCCGGACCCGCCCGCACCGGCCCGGGACGGGGTGGGACGCCCCGTGTGCGCCCCGGCGCCCGCCGGACGCGGCGTTCCGCCCGTCCGCACCGGCCCTGCCGTTCCCGGTGCCTGGGCGCCTCCCGGCCCGCCGCGCCCCGTCCGGCGGCAGGGCCCCACGGCCCCGGGCCCCGGAGGCCCGGTTCTCAGGCGCTCTGGAGCGCGTCCGGGCTCGGCGCCTGCCCGGGCACCGGCACCCTGCGGGTGGAGGCGAGCATGTGCTCGGAGGGTGCGTCGAAATAGGCGCCCGGGCGGAACATGGACAGCGAGGTCGGCTCGGCCCGCACCCCCTCGTCGACCCGCAGCGACTCGGGCACGAACACCGTTCCGTCCCCGCAGGTGATCCCCCACCTGCGCCCCTCCCCGACCGAGACCACCTGTCCGGGGTCCCCGCCCCGGGCCTCCCCGTGCAGCGCCCCCGCGCACAGGGTGATCCGCGCGCCGCCGAACATCGCGAACGCCCCCGGGTAGGGGGAGGCGAGCGCGCGCACCATCCGGTCCACGTCGCTCCCGGCGGCGGTGAGGTCGAGGTGGCCGTCGCTGGGCCGCCTGGTGGGCCACACCGACGCGTGTCCGCTCTGCGGCCGCCGCGGGGCCGAGCCCTCCAGGAGGTCGTCCAGGTGCCGGACCAGCAGCTCCGACTGGAGGTGGCCGACCCGTTCGTAGAGGCCGGTGGCGGTGGCGTCGGCCGGGACGTCGAACCAGCTCTGGTCGACGATGTCGCCGGTGCCGGGCTCGCGTTCGAGGTGGAAGAGGGTGACGGCGCTGGATCGCATGGCGCGCAGGATGGTCCAGGGGATGGGCGCGTACCCCCGCCCGACCGGGAGGGGCGAGGGGTGGAGCCCGACCGCGCCCAGCGCCAGCGGGTCCAGCACGTCCTCCTGGACCAGCTGCGACCACCCGGCGACGACCATCAGGTCGACGCCGTGCGCGGCGAGGGCGTCCCGGACCTCGTCGGAGTTGATGTCCGAGACGCGCAGGTGCGTCAGGTCGTGGCGGCGAACGACGGACTCGTAGTCGAGGTACCCGCAGCGGTGGGCCAGCTCCCCCGAGTAGGACACCACCAGGGCGGGCGGGCGCCCCTGGGCGCAGAGCTCCTCCAGGGCCGCAACCCCGAGGCGTAGTCCTGACACGTAGCAGTAGCGCCTTCGGTCCGACATCACTCCCCCTCGCCTGTCCACGGATCCTCCGACTCTACGCACGGGGACCTCGTCCGGCCCGGGACCGCACCCACCGGGCGTGTCAGGCCCCGGCCCCGCGCAGGGGCCCGGACACCGCCGTGGCGCGAACGGCCCCGGACACGCGACCGCCCCCGCGGGAGGCCGGCGGGGGCGGTCGTACGCGTACGCGCGGAGGCGGCTACTCCCCGCCCTCGGCGGGGTCGGCCTCCTCCTCGGCGCCCTCCTCGGGGGCGGCTCCGCCTTCCTCCTCGGCGGGCGGCGGGTTCTTGTAGGACCCGAGCACGTCGACGACGAAGACGAGGGGACCGGCGGGAGCGCCCATGGTCTCCTCCTCCGTCGCGCCGTAGGCCATGTCGGCGGGAACGGACAGGAGCAGGCGGCTGCCGACCGGCTGGCCGACGATGCCCTCGTCCCAGCCCTCGATGACGGCTCCCGCGCCGATGGTCGTGTCGAACGGGTCGCCGCCGCGGCTCCACGTGGAGTCGAAGGACGGGTGCTCGCCGTTGTCGTCGGCCTCCCAGCGCACGCCGGTGTACTGGACGATGACCTGCTCGCCCTCCTCCACCTCGTCGCCGGTGCCCTCGATGAGCGGGACGACCTCCAGGTCCTCGGGGGCCTCCGCGTCCTCCGGGAACTCGATGGTCGGCTCGCTGTGGCCCTCCTGGGTCACCACGGGCAGGCCGTCGCCGCCGTCGGTGCTCTGCTCCCCGGGCACGACCGAGCCCTTGTTGAAGCTGTTGACCAGGTCGATGACCAGGACGCTGGCGCCGGCCGGGGCGGCCTGTCCGGCCGCCTCCGCCTGGGCCTGCTCGTCCTCGGTGAGAGGGGGCATGACGTAGACGGCGCGGCTGCCGACGGGCTGGTTGACCAGCACCTCGCTGATCTGCTCCGGCATCTGCTCCATGCGGATCAGGTCGGGGGCGCCGGTCTCGTAGCTGGACATGCCCTCGGCGAGCTCGCCTTCGCCGGGGCCGGTCCACTGGTACTGGACCACGTTGGCGACGACCAGGTCGTCCGCGCGCACCAGCTCGTCCTCACCCGAGCCGGCGCTGACGATGCCCGAGATCTCCTCGTCCGGCGGGTCGGACTCGGGGAAGGTGACCTCCGGTTCCTCACCGACCTCGCCGGTGACGGTGGGCAGCCGTGGGTCGAGCTGGTCCCCGTTCATGCGCAGGAAGGCTGGCGTTCGCCATTCCTCTGGGATGCTTCCGCAGCTTGAGACCGCCAGGGTGATGGCGGCCAGCGGCACCGCGAGGGCGGCGGCACGTCGGTGCATGAGTCACAACCTCTGATTTCCGGCTTGGGACAGGGTCACACTACCGAAAAGTAGGGCCGTAACCACCCCCGGGAGCGCACCGAACGCCAGAACCCCGCCGCGGAGGGCTTTCGTCCTCCGGGCGGGGCCCGTGTCCGACTGCTGCGGAAGGTCACATTCCGGCGATGAGCTTCTCCACGCGCTCGTCGACCGACTTGAAGGGATCCTTGCAGAGCACGGTCCGCTGCGCCTGGTCGTTGAGCTTGAGGTGCACCCAGTCCACCGTGAAGTCGCGGCGCTGCTCCTGGGCACGGCGGATGAACTCCCCGCGCAACCGGGCCCGCGTGGTCTGCGGGGGCACCGACTTGGCCTCGAAGATCTTCAGGTCGCCGACCACGCGGTCCATCTGGCCGCGCTTCTGCATGAGGTAGAAGAGTCCGCGGTCGCGGTGGATGTCGTGGTAGGTCAGGTCGAGCTGGGCCACGCGCGGCGACGACAGCGACAGGTCGTGCTTGTCCCTGTAGCGCTCCAGGAGCTGGTACTTGGCGACCCAGTCGATCTCCCGGGCGACGGTGTCCAGGTTCTGGGTCTCGACCGCCTCCAGGGTGCGCTGCCACAGGTCCAGGATGCGCTTGCCGGTGGCGTCGGTGCCGTGCCGGTCGACGTAGCTCTGCACCTTGTCCAGGTACTCGCGCTGGATCTCCAGTGCGCTGGCCTCGCGGCCGTTGGCCAGCCGCACCTTGCGCCGGCCGGTCATGTCGTGGCTGACCTCGCGGATCGCCCGGATGGGGTTCTCCAGCGTGTAGTCGCGCATGACGACCCCGGCCTCGATCATGCGCAGGACGAGGTCGGTGGAGCCCAGCTTGAGGAGGGTGGTGGTCTCGCTCATGTTCGAGTCGCCGACGATGACGTGCAGGCGCCGGAAGCGCTCGGCGTCGGCGTGCGGCTCGTCGCGGGTGTTGATGATGGGGCGGGAGCGCGTGGTGGCGGAGGAGACGCCCTCCCAGATGTGCTCGGCCCGCTGGCTGACGCAGAAGAGGGCGCCCCGGGGGGTCTGGAGGACCTTGCCGGCGCCGCAGATGATCTGGCGGGTGACCAGGAAGGGGATGAGCACGTCGGCCAGGCGGCCGAACTCCCCGTGCCGTCCGACGAGGTAGTTCTCGTGACAGCCGTAGGAGTTGCCCGCCGAGTCGGTGTTGTTCTTGAACAGGTAGATGTCGCCGGCGATGCCCTCCTCGTGCAGGCGCTGCTCGGCGTCGACCTGCAGCCCCTCCAGGATGCGCTCGCCGGCCTTGTCGTGGGCCACCAGGTCCACGAGGCTGTCGCACTCGGGGGTGGCGTACTCGGGGTGGCTCCCCACGTCCAGGTACAGCCGGGCGCCGTTGCGCAGGAACACGTTGCTGCTGCGCCCCCAGGAGACCACCCTGCGGAAGAGGTACCGGGCGACCTCGTCGGGCGACAGCCTGCGCTGTCCCCGGAAGGTGCACGTGACCCCGTACTCGTTCTCCAGCCCGAAGATCCGTCGTTCCACGCGGCCTCACCAACTTCCCGTCACCGGGGTGCGGACGACGGGCCCTCGCCGTCCGCACCCGCCCGGCCGGTGCGGCGCCTCGGGCGCGCCGCACCGTCGTCATCGTTCAGATCACTCGTCGGCCTCGTCCTCGGTGCTGTCGCCGCCCGGGGCGGCAGCGCCTCCGGCCTTGCCCTCCTCGATGAGGGCGGTCAGGCGACGGCCTTGGATGCGGCGGAACTTGCGGTGCTGCCTGGAGCGCTCCAGGATCGCGACCTCCAGGTTGGAGGCCTCCAGCTCCCGCTCCTCGCCGTTCTCGCGCGCGAGGGCGCGGGTGGCCGCGTTGAGGGCGGCGCTGAGCGGGGCGTCGGCTGCGAAGCGGTCCTTGAGCTGGGTGGAGACGTGTTCGGACGATCCGCCCACGGCCACGAAGCCCTGTTCGTCGACGATGGAGCCGTCGAAGGTGATGCGGTAGATCTCGTCGTCGTCGGCGGTGTCCCCGACCTCGGCGACGACGATCTCCACCTCCCAGGGCTTGAGGCTCTCGCTGAAGACGGTTCCGAGGGTCTGGGCGTAGATGTTGGCGAGCTGGCGCCCGCTGACGTCGCGGCGGTCGTACTGGTACCCGCGCACGTCGGCGAACCGCACGCCCATCAGGCGCAGGTTCTCGAACTCGGGGTAGCGGCCGACGGCGGCGAAGCCGATGCGGTCGTAGAGCTCGCTGATCTTGTGCAGTGTGCGGGACATGTTGTCCGCCACCATGAGGATCCCGCCCTCGTACTGCAGGACGACGGCGCTGCGGCCGCGCGCGATGCCCTTGCGCGCGTAGTCCGCCTTGTCCTTCATCTGCTGTTCGGGGGCGACGTAGAACGGCATCGACACCGCGGATCGTTTCCTTACCTAGTCGGGAGAAGTCTGGGGTGGGGACGGCTGCCGGATCAGCCCAACTCGACGGTGGGGCCGTCGGGGTGCTCGGCGCGCCCCTCGACCACCTCCGTCGCCAGGCGGGCGACGACCTCGACGGGCAGGCGGCGGTGGCCGTCCTCGGTGATGACGTCGACGAGGGGGAAGATCTTGCGGTGCAGGTCGGGTCCGCCCGTGGCGGAGTCGTCGTCGGCGGCGTCGTAGAGGGACTGGAGCGCCACCTTGGCGGCGCCGGTCTCGTCCAGGTCGTCGCGGTAGAGCTTCTTGATGGAGCCCCTGGCGAAGACCGACCCGGAGCCGATGGAGTGGTAGCGCTGCTCCTCGTAGCGTCCGCCGACGGCGTCGTAGCTGAAGACCCGTCCCACCCCGGTGTTCTCGTCGAAGCCGACGAGGATCGGGACGACGACGAAGCCCTGCATCGCCATGCCGAGGTTGCCCCGGACCATCTGGGCGAGCTTGTTCGCCTTGCCCTCGAGGGAGAGCGAGCGGCCCTCCATCTTCTCGTAGTGCTCCAGTTCGACCTGGTAGAGGCGGGCGAGTTCGATACCGATCCCGGCGGAGCCCGCGATGGCCACCGCGGAGTACTCGTCGGTCCGGAAGACCTTCTCCATGTCGCGGTTGGCGATGACGTTGCCCTGGGTGGCCCGGCGGTCGCCCGCCAGCAGGACTCCCCCGGGGAAGGTCAGGGCGACGATGGTCGTCGCGTCGGGCGTGAGGTGTTCCGTCCCACCTCCGGCCGGGAGCTTGTGCCCGGGCAGCATCTCGGGGCTGACCGAACTGAGAAACTCGGTGAAGGACGAGGTTCCCGCACTCATGAAAGCGGCCGGCAACCGTCCGCCCTCGAACCCTTCGAACACGCGACTCCCTCCACTCGCGCCCCACCCCGGCGTGGGGGCGGGTGGGGCGCCTGTTGTCCTTGTTTTCGGCGGCCGGGCGGTGCTCCGGCCGATGAGACTGACCCTAGTCGGGCGCACGGCGGTGCCGGGGGCGCCCGGGTGCGCTGTCAGCGAACCGCCGCGGAGCGGCTACTCGCCGCCCTTCTGCACGAACTGCCGGACGAAGTCCTCGGCGTTGCTCTCCAGCACGTCGTCGATCTCGTCGAGGATGTCGTCGACGTCCTCGTCGAGCTGGTCCTTGCGTTCCTGGACGTCCGCCGCCGCCTCGGTCTCCTCGACCTCCTCGTCGCGGCGCGAGGCGTGCTTCTGACCGCCCGTGTCCTTCGTCGCCATGGCGTCTTCCCTCCCGTTCGGGCTCCCGTTCGGGGCTCTCGCCCTTATCTTGGCCCAACACCGCGCGACTCAACCCCCTTCCCGGGGCCCGATACCCGCTAGTTACCTCGGATCGTCCGATGTGCGCGCGGCGTGGCCCGCGCGGGCGCCCGTTTCGCACCGGGCGTGTCTCCCGGAGCGGCTCCCGGGGCGTTCGGCCCCCGGGCCCGCACCTCCGAGCGGAACGAGATACATCGCAATGCTGTTCGGAAAACGCACGCTCGTTCGCCAGGCAAACAAAGTTACCCATGAGTTACCGCTCTGACCTTTGCAGTTACATATGCGTGGCCGAACCATCACAGATGGCACCCGGTTCCAGTGGCCGAATCCGGCCACACAACACCCCTTGCACCGAGAGCCGATGTGTGATCCGAAAATGATCACAGTAGGAAACTACAAGGTCAGACATGTCGTCACGATGAGTGATCGGGACAAAAGCATCGGATCATCACATGATCCTTTCGTCACGTGAATGAAATACCAGGTTCTCGGTCCTTTCGTTGCCCAAGATGTGCACTTAACGTGGATGAACGTTGACCGAGTGTCTTGACTGCAGGACATACGGCGAACCGGCCGGAGTTTTCGTCTCATCACGGGCTCCGGTCCGGGGTCCGACGCCCTCGCCGGCGGGTGTCGGGCCCCGAACCCCCGTCAGAATTCCCCAAGGAGAGTAGGGATCTATGCGACCCTCCCCCGTTATCTCCGCGATCGGCACCGGCGCACTCGCGTTCGGCCTGGCGTTCTCCGTGACGCCGGGCGCGACCGCGGCGGTCGTCCCCGCCGAGCCCGCCGCCAGCGGCGGGTCCGCGACGATGCTGGAAGCCCTCGAGAGGGACCTCGGCCTCACCCCGCTCGGGGCCGAAGCACTTCTCGAGGCCCAGGAATCCGCCTTCGAGACCGACACCGAGGCCACCGAGGCCGCGGGAGACGCCTACGGCGGCTCCCTGTTCGACCCCGAGACACAGGAGCTCACCGTCCTGGTGACCGACGCCGCGGCCGTCGACGCGGTCGAGGCCGCCGGCGCCGAGGCCACCGTGGTCTCGTACGGCACCGAGGGCCTGGCACAGGTCGTGGACGAACTCGACGCGGTCGGCGCGCCCGAGGGCGTCGTCGGCTGGTACCCGGACGTGGAGCGCGACACCGTCGTCATCCAGGTCACCGAGGGCGCGAGCGCCGACGGCCTCATCGAGGCCTCCGGGGTGGACGCCTCCGCCTTCGAGGTGCAGGAGACGGTCGAGGCGCCCAGACTGCTGGCCGAGATCGTCGGCGGCGAGGCCTACTACATGGGCGGCGGCCGCTGCTCCATCGGCTTCGCCGTGCAGGGCGGCTTCGTGACGGCGGGCCACTGCGGCACCGTCGGCACCACCGCCGAGAGCTCCGACGGCACCGGCTCCGGTGTGTTCGAGGAGTCCGTCTTCCCCGGCAGCGACGGCGCCTACGTCGCTGCCACGTCCAACTGGACCGGGACGAACCGGGTCGAGGGCAGCTCCTCGACCGTCTCCGGCTCCACCCAGGCGCCGATCGGGTCGGCCGTGTGCCGCTCCGGCTCGACCACCGGCTGGCACTGCGGCACCATCGAGGCCCGCGGCCAGACGGTGAGCTACCCGGAGGGCACGGTCGAGGACCTGACCCGGACCGACGTCTGCGCCGAGCCCGGCGACTCCGGCGGCTCGTTCATCTCCGGCTCGCAGGCCCAGGGCGTCACCTCCGGCGGCTCCGGCGACTGCACCTCCGGCGGTACGACCTACTACCAGGAGGTCGGACCGCTGCTGAGCTCGTGGGGGCTCAGCCTGGTGACCGGCTGACCCCGGCCGCCGACCGGGCCGACCGGCCCACCGCAGCGCGTCCCCGTCCGCACCCGCGGGCGGGGACGCCTGCCGTCTCCGTCGTCCACAGGGGCAGAGGACGTCTGGCGCCGAGCGGACTTCCGGGTTCTCCTGGAGACACCCCTCCCCCAGGAGAACGGACGACCATGCACGCCTCCCCCTCCCCCGTGCCGCGAACCGCCGGCGCCCTCCTCGCGCTCTCCCTGACCACCGTCCTCGCCTTCGGATCCGCGCCGGCGCCCTCGTGGGCCGCCCTCCCCGCCGCCCCGGACTCCACCGCGCCCGCCCGCCCCGGGTCCTCCGCCGGTCCGGCCGACGCCGTCGCAGCGCAGTTCGGCCTGAGCCCGTCGGCCGCCCGGGACCTGCTCAGAGCCCAGGAGGAGGCCGCCCGTGCGGACGCGGAGGCCGCCGAGGCCGCCGGTCCCGCCTACGCGGGCTCCGTCTTCGACAGCAGCACGCTCCGGCTGACCGTCCTGGTCGACACCCCCTCCGTCGCCGAGGAGGTGCGAAGGACCGGAGCGCGGGTCGAGGTCGTCCCGCGCTCCGCCGACGAGCTGGACGGCGTCGTGGCCGGCCTCGACGCGGCCGGGCCCCGCGCGGGGGTCGTCGGCTGGTATCCGGACCCGTCCGAGGGCGCCGTGGTCGTCGAGACCGTGGACGGGGCCTCGTCCGAGGCCGCCGCCCTCGTCGAGGACGCCGGTGTGGACCCCGCCGCCGTGCGGGTGCGGGAGGGCGCGGAGCAGGCGGTCCCCTACGCCGAGGTCGTCGGCGGCCGCCTGTTCCGGACCGGCGGAGGCGTGTGCACCATCGGCTTCGCCGCCACCGCCCCGGGGGAGCCCGGCTTCCTGACCGCGGGGCACTGCGGCACCGCGGACGCCCCGGTGGAGAGCATCCCCGCCGGGGCCTCGGGAACCTTCCAGCACTCGCAGTTTCCCGGCTCCGACGGCGCGTTCGTCCGCGTGGGGCCCGGGTGGACCCTCACCAACCTGGTCGACGACCAGGCCGGGGGGTTCGTCGAGGTCACCGGCTCACAGCCCGCGCCGATCGGATCGACCGTGTGCACGTCCAACCCCTACAACGGGTGGCGCTGCGGCAGGATCCTGGGCCGCAACCACACGGTGAGCTACCCGCAGGGCACGGTCCACGGCCTGACCCGGACCGACGTGTGCTCGGGCCCCGGGGGCTCCGGCGCCCCCTTCGTCGCGGGCTCGCAGGCCCAGGGTGTGACCTCCGGCGGCTCCGGCAGCTGCGTCTCGGGCGGCACCACCTACTTCCAGGACGTCAACCCGCTCCTCGCCATGTGGGGCCTGGAGCTGGTCACCTCCTGAGGCCTGCCGCCGTCTCCGCCCCGTGGGCGGCCGGCGTCCCGCACGGGCGCCGGCCGCCCACGCGTCCGCATCCGGCCAGACGCCCGTGCCCGGGGCCGCGCCGCGAACCGTCCGCACAGCCCCTTTGGCACCTCTGTGACCTCTGGTGTTACATCCAGGTAGCCGGGCTGTCACGAACGGTACCGGGTACCGGTGTCCGCATCCGGCCACGGAGCATCCCTTGCGCACGGGCCGCCGCTTCGATCCGTGAGCGCCCGACTGCGGAAACCGCAAGGTCGCGCACCGGACGGCTACGCGTAGCCATGACGGAACAGAGGGTCATCGGACGATCCTTCGTACGTCTGAATAGATCAACACAGAGCGGGTCTTTCCCTCACCAAAGTGTCCATTTATGTTGGGGATCGTTTACCGGATGTCTCGGTGAATTCCGGACGTCGGAACAACTCCGTCCTCCGGAAATGGGGTTTCCGTCCCGACCGGCGCGGACACTCCGAATCCCCCTTGATCCCCCTTGGAGAGTAGACACCCATGCGACCCTCCCCCGTCATCTCCGCCATCGGCACGGGAGCCCTGGCCTTCGGCCTGGCCCTGTCCCTGGCGCCGGGCGCCCTCGCGGCGACCGCCCCCCTCCCCCAGGGACCCGTCGCCGACGACAACGCCGCCAGCATGTTCGAGGCCCTCGAGCGGGACCTCGACCTCACCCAGTCCGAGGCCGAGTCCCTCCTGGAGGCCCAGGAGGCCGCCCTGGAGATCGACGCAGAGGCCACCGAGGCAGCCGGCTCCGCCTACGGCGGTTCCACCTTCGACATCGACACCCACACCCTCACCGTCCTGGTGACCGACGCCGCGGCGGTCGAGGCCGTCGAGGCGGCCGGCGCCGAGGCGAGCGTCGTCTCCTACGGGACCGAGGGCCTGGCCGAGGTCGTGGACGACCTCAACGCGGCCGACGTCCCGGAGGGCATCGTCGGCTGGTACCCGGACGTCACGAGCGACACCGTCGTGGTCGAGGTCCTGGAGGGCTCCGGCGCCGACATCGACGCCCTGCTCGCCGAGGCGGGCGTGGACGCCTCCGCCGTCCAGGTCCAGGAGACCAGCGAGACCCCCGAGACCTACGCCGACATCATCGGCGGCCTCGCCTACACCATGGGCGGACGCTGCTCGGTCGGCTTCGCCGCCACCAACAGCGCCGGACAGCCCGGCTTCGTCACCGCCGGCCACTGCGGCCGCGTCGGCACCGCGGTGACCATCGGCAACGGCCGCGGCACCTTCCAGAACTCGGTCTTCCCCGGCAACGACGCCGCGTTCGTGCGGGGCACCTCCAACTTCACCCTGACCAACCTGGTCTCCCGCTACAACTCCGGCGGTTACCAGAGCGTCACCGGCACCAGCCAGGCCGCCGTCGGCTCCGCCATCTGCCGCTCCGGCTCCACCACCGGCTGGCACTGCGGCACCATCCAGGCCCGCAACCAGACGGTGAGCTACCCGCAGGGCACCGTCTACTCGCTCACCCGCACCAACGTGTGCGCCGAGCCCGGTGACTCCGGCGGCTCGTTCATCTCCGGCTCGCAGGCCCAGGGCGTCACCTCCGGTGGCTCCGGCAACTGCTCCGTCGGCGGCACCACCTTCTACCAGGAGGTCCTGCCGATGGTGAACTCCTGGGGCGTCAGCATCCGCACCAGCTGACCCTCCTCACCACCCCTGACCGTCCCCGTCCGCGTCAGCGGGCGGGGACGCCCATGTCTCCGGGGCGGCACCGGGTGCCCGGCGCCGCCCCGGTGCTCCACCCGGCCCCCGCGTGCGGCGGGACCGGGCAGACGCCTCAGGAGGCGCGGTGGGCGACGCGCCCGTCCAGCACCGTCAACCAGGCGTCGACCTCGCGCAGCCGCTGCTCCGGCAAAGACTCGACGTCGCGGTCCAGGACCACCAGGTCGGCCAGGTATCCGGGGCGCAGGGCCCCCAGCCGGTCCTCCACACCGAGGGCGTGGGCGGCGTCCAGGGTGTGGGCGCGCAGCGCCTCGTGCAGGGTGACGGCCTGCTCGACACCGATCGGGGCGCCCTCCCGGGTGGTACGGCACACCGCGTTGGCGACGGTGTCCATCGGACGCAGGCTGGACACGAACGAGTCGCTGGACAGCACCGGGCGCAGACCCAGGTCGATCTCCTCGCGCATCGGCTGGAGCCGGTGCGCCCGCTCGCCGAGGCGGCGGACGAAGTCGCCGCCGCTGTCGTACAGGAAGTTGGGCTGGTTGACCGGGATGACCCCGTAGTCGGTGAAGCGCTTGGCCTGCTCCGGGGTCGGGTAGCCGCAGTGCTCCACCCGCGGGCGCGGGTCCGGGCCGGACACGCGCGCGGCCGAGGCGATGGCGGCCAGGGTGTTCTCCATCGCCGCGTCGCCCTGGGTGTGGATGGCCACCTGCCAGCCCTCTGCCGCCGCCCGCGTCACCAGGTCGACGAGCTGGTCGGGGTGGTGGTAGAGGCTGCCCGCGAACTCGCCCCGCTCGCCGTAGGGGACGCTGAACTTGGCTGTACCGCCAAGGAGGGTCCCGTCGGAGTAGAACTTCATGCCGGTCAGGCGCAGCCAGTCGTCGCCGAAGGGGCTCGCCAGCCCCGCGTGGGTGAGCGAGTCCAGCTGGTGGGAGAGCGGCATGCCGAACGTGCGCAGCGGCAGGGTCCCGGCGGCGCGGGCGGCCCGGTAGACGCGCAGCTCGCGCGCCGACACCTGCGGGTCGCACACGGTGGTGACACCGGCCGACAGGTAGGGGACGGCGGCGGCGGAGAGCCAGCCCAGCAGCTGCTCGGCCGGGAGGTCGGTGTGGAAGTTGGGGCCGTGGCAGCCGATGTCGACCGCCAGGGGCAGCAGCAGCTCCATGGCCGAGTCCAGGACCATCCCGGTCAGGCGCCCGCCCTCGTCGCGCACGAAGGAGCCGCCCGACGGGTCGGGGACGTCCTCGCCGATACCGCTCCAGGCCAGGGCGGCGGAGTTCACCACCGCCTGGTGGCCCGAGACGTGGTAGACGATGACCGGGTGCTCGCCGGTGGCGCCGTCCAGGTCGCGGCGGGTGGGACGGCCCCCGGGGAACTTGGCGTCGTCCATGTGGAAGGCGCGGATCCACTGCCCCGGCGGGGTCCGCTCGGCCTCGGCCCCGATGACCGCGACCAGGTCGGCCGCACTGCCCACGCGCGGGTAGCCGGCGTCGACGGCGGCCAGCGACTCGGCGGTGGACAACAGGTGGTTGTGCGGGTCGATGAACCCGGGCAGGACGGTCCGCCCGCCCGCGTCCACCTCGGTCGCGCCGGGACCTGCGGCGGCTCTGGCGGCCTCGACGCTCCCGGCGAGGCGGACCCGTCCGTCGAGCACGGCGACGGCCTCGGCCCGCGGGTTGGTGTCGTCCATGGTCAGGACGTTGGCGTTGTGGATGAGCAGACCGGACACGGGTGCGGTTCCTCCCTGGATGGGGTGCCGCCGGACGGAAGGGCCCGGCGGCGGTGGGTGTGCGGCGGTACCGCCGCGGTGCGGCGGCGGGTGTGCGGACGGCCGCGTCAGGCGGCGGTGACCAGGTCGTCGTCCTGGTGGCGGGGGGCCTTGGCCAGGCAGGCGATGCTCACCACGGCCATGGCCATGAGCAGGCCGGCGACGGGCAGGATGCTGCCGGTCACGGCGAACAGGGCCGTGCACACGATCGGGGACAGGCCGCCGAAGACGGCGCCCGCGACCTGGTAGGCGATGGAGATGCTGGTGTAGCGGGCCCGGGGCGGGAACATCTGGGCGAGGACGCGGGCGATGGGGCCGTAGACGGCGGCCATGGCCAGGCGCATGACGCACAGCATCACGAAGATCAGGAGGGTGCTGCCGGTCTCCATGACCAGGAACTGGGGCAGGGCCAGGACGATGACCCCCACCAGGCCGATGGTGACGACCCGGACGGTGCCGAAGCGGTCGCCCAGCCAGGACACCCCGAGGGTGGCGACCAGCTCGACGAACGCGGCCAGGCTCAGGCCGTTGAGGATGACCTGTTCGCTGACGCCGACCTCGACGCCGTAGGCCTGGAGGAACGTGGTGACGATGTAGTAGCCGCCGACGGCCACGGGCAGGATGCCGATGCCCAGCAGCAGGGGGCGCCACGAGGTGCGCACGGCCTCGCGCAGGGGCAGCTCCGCCGGCCGCCCGTCGTTCTCCTGGACCGCCTCGAAGACCGGGGACTCCTCGACCTTCAACCGGATCAGCAGGCCCACCAGGACCAGCAGGACCGAGGCGAGGAAGGGCAGGCGCCAGCCCCAGGTGTACAGCAGGTCGGCGTCCCAGGCGGCGATGAGCCCGAACGAACCGGTGGCGAGCAGGGCGCCGGCGGGGTTGCCCAGCTGGGCGAAGGCGCCGTAGAACGTCTTGCGGTTCTCGGGGGCGTGCTCGACAGCCATCAGGACGGCGCCGCCCCACTCCCCGCCCACGGCGATGCCCTGCACGAAGCGCAGCAGCACCAGGAGCAGCGGGGCGATGAAGCCGGCCTGCTCGTAGGTGGGCAGGAGGCCCACGCAGAACGTGGCCACGCCCATCATCAGCAGCGTGATGACCAGCGCCGACTTGCGGCCGAGCCGGTCACCGAAGTGGCCGAAGACGATCCCGCCGAGCGGGCGCGCGAAGAACCCCACGGAGAAGGTGGCGAAGGACGCCATCAGCCCGATCATGGGGTCGGTGCCGGGCGGGAAGAAGAGGGTGCCGAACACCAGGCTGGCGGCCGTGGCGTAGACGTAGAAGTCGAACCACTCGATGGTGGTGCCCACGAAGGCCGCTATCGCCGCACGCGCCGGGTGCGAGGACGTGGGGGCGGTCCGGTCTGACATGTGTACTCCGTTGCGCGTTCGGTGAGTCCCGGCCGCACCCCTGGGAGGGGTGTCGCCGCTGGCCACAGCCGGTTCGGATGTTGTTGTGACCGTAGACACCCCGACGCCGCCCGGGTCGGGACGGTCCGCACTCCACGCGCTGTTACAAATGTGCAAGGTGCACACAACCCCCTCCGGAGGTGGGATCCCGTGACGATCACGGTCGGCGACATCACCGCGAACCCCGCCCTGGAGGTGCGGGCCGCGGCCGGGCACACCGGCCTGGGCCGGTCCATCCGCTGGGCGCACGTGACCGAGCTGCACGACCCGGTGCGGTGGCTCCGCGGCGGCGAACTGGTGCTGACGGTCGGGCTGGGGCTGGGCTCCGACGAGCGGTCGCGCCGGGAGTACGTCCGCCGCCTGCACGGGGCCGGGTGCGCGGGACTGGCCTTCGCGATCGACGTCTGGCTGCGCGAGATCCCGCCCGAGGTGCTGGAGGAGGGCGACGCCCTGGGCCTGCCGGTCCTGCGGGTGGAGGGCAAGACCCCGTTCATCGCGGTGGTGGAGACGGTCGCCGACCACTACGCGGCCGAGCGGACACGGGAACAGCACCGGCTGCTGACCGCGCAGGACGCGATGGCGCGCGCCGCCCTGCGGTCGGGGCCCGCCGGGGTGATGGGAGAGCTGTCCTCGTCGACGGCCGGGGCGTCCCTCCTGCTGGACCGGAACGGGATGACCAGTGTGTCGGTGCCGGACACCGAGCCCCCCTGGCATGCGACGGTGCGCTCGGCGCTGGCGGGACGCCCGCGCGGGATGACGCTGCTGGCGGACGGGGACGCGACGATCCTGCTCCAGACGCTGGGCCCGGCCGGTCGAACGCTGGGCTGGTTGGCGCTGCACTGCCCGTTCCCGGTCACCCCCCACGTGCGGATGCTCGCCAACCACGCGGCGTCGCTGCTGGCGGTGGACCTCCTGCACTCGCGCGACGCCCGGCGGGCGCTGTACCGCGAGCGCGCGCCCGTGCTCCGCGCCGTCGCAACCGGGCGCCCCCAGGTCCAGCCGACCCTGCCCGTCCCCCCGTGGGAGGTGGTGTGCCTGCGAACCCCCGACCCGGCCGCTCTGATGGACCGCGCTGCGGACGCGCTGGTCGACGTGCTGGGCGACACCGACGTGGCCCGCCGGGTGGGACTCGCCGCCCTGGACGACGTGCTGCTGGCGGTGCTGCCCGCGAGCGGTCGGCCGCACACCGGGGAGCGCCTGTTCACGGCCCTGGCCTCGGAGGCGGACGGCCCCTCCGCCGCGGGTGCGTGCGGCGCGCGCCGTCCGGACGACCTGCCCTCCGCCGTGGACCGGGCCCGCAACGCCGCCGCCGACGGCTACCGGCACGTGGACGAGGCCGACGCGTGGGCCCTGCTCCGGTCCTCGGTCCCGGCGACCGGAGCACGCGTCTTCGACCAGGCGGTCCTGGGGCAGCTGCGCGACCACGACGCGCGCAACGCGACGGAGCTGGCGCACACGCTGCTGCACTACCTGGACAACAGCGCCCAGGTGGAGGCGACCGCACGGGACCTCGGGATCCACCGCAACACGCTGCGTTCTCGGCTGCGCATCGCCGAGCGGGTCATGGGCCGGTCCCTGGACGACCCCCGCACCCGGTTGGAGCTGTGGACCGCGCTGAGCCTGGACCCCATGCCCTGCTTCGACGGCATCTGGCACAGCTGAGCGAGAGCGGCTGCCCCGGTCGGTCCCCATAGCGTTCACCCTTCAACCATTGCAATGAACAACGCCCCCGTCGTTGCATTATCTCGACCCCCACCGCAACACTTTCACGGTCCCTACCTGCACTAATGCCATTTACTTGCAACAAGTATGTTGCCGAACAAGGAAAGACAACGTAGCGTTTCCCACATCAGAAACAAACGAGCACGGGAGCGCACGATGCAGAAGTTCACCACCCCCACCCCCATCTCCGCCGTCCTGGACATTCCCGCCGGCCGCATCCAGTTCATCGCCGCGGACCGGGCCGACACCACCGTCGAGGTCCGGCCCGCAGACCCCTCCAAGAACCGCGACACCAGGGCCGCCGAGCAGACCACCGTCGCCTACACCGACGGCGTCCTGCGGGTCACGGCCCCGGCCCCCGACCGGCTCTTCGGCTCCACCGGGTCCCTGGACGTCACCGTCCGGCTGCCCGCCGGCTCGGCCGTCGAGGCCACGTCCGCCGCCGCCGAGCTGCGCGGTGTCGGACGCCTCGGTGACGTCGCCTTCGAGGGCTCCCACCGGCGGACCAAGATCGACGAGGCCGCGAGCGTCCGCCTCACCGCGGTCGACGGCGACGTCGAGGTCGGCCGACTCAACGGCCCCGCCGAGATCAGCACCACCCGGGGCGACATCCGCATCGCCGAGGCCGTACGCGGCACGGTCGTGCTGCGCACCCAGTCCGGCGACATCTCGGTCACCGCCGCCACCGGCGTCTCGGCCTCCCTGGACGCCGGCGCCGACCGGGGCCGCATCAGCAACGCCCTCAAGAACGACGGCGCCGCCGGACTCGACATCCGCGCCACCACCTCGCTCGGCGACATCACCGCCAGCAGCCTCTGAGAAAGCACGACCGGGCCGACACGGAGCCCTGACCACTCCCGCAGAAAACCAGACACGACAAGGCGAGACATGACGAAGAACAGCACTTCCCCGACCCGCGCGGCATGGACCGGCATGGTGCCGGTCGACGACACGGCGCTGGCCGTCACCGACACCGGCGGCCCCGGCACCCCCGTCGTCTACCTCAACGGACAGTTCGCCACCCAGGGCTACTGGCGCCGGGTCATCGCCGACCTGGGCCCCGGATGGCGGCACATCACCTACGACGAACGGGCCCGCGGCAGGAAGTCGCAGACGTCGGCGGACTACTCCTTCGAGATCGCCGTCCGCGACGTCGACGCCGTCCTGGCGGCCAGGGGCGTGGAGCGGGCCCTGGTCGTGGGCTGGTCCTACGGCGCGTTCGTCGGAGCGCACTGGGCCAGCCGCAACCCGGACCGGGCCCTGGGCGCGGTCCTGGTCGACGGCGCCTTCCCCTACGACTGGATCGACGAGGCCACGGAGCAGCGGATCCGGAAGCTGTTCAAGCGGTTGAGCCCCTTCATGACGCTGATGCGTCCGACGGGCCTGACCCCGCGGATGAACGCCGAGCAGATGGCGGACAGCAACATCGAGCTCGGCCGGATCTCCCGGGAAGGCGAACTGGGCCCGGTGCTGGACGCCATCGCCGTCCCGACACGGTACGTGGTCGCCTCGGGGACGTCCTTCGGCAGCAAGGGTGACGAGCAGGAACAGATACGCACCAGTCTCGACGAGGTGACCGCGCGCAACCCCCGCATCCGGGTCAGCGCGAAGGTCCCCAGCAACCACGGCGCGATCCTCAAGAAGGACTTCCACGCCATCGCCGAGGCCGTGCGCGAGGCCGCGGCCCAGGGGGGCGAGCCCGCGAGCGAGCCCGGGCAGCCGCCGGCGGCGTGACCCCTTCCGGCGAGGGGTCGGCTGCGGAGCAGCCCTCGGGCGCCCGTCCGTCCCGGAAAAGGGAAGTGCCCCCGCGCGACGCTCGGTCGCGCGGGGGCCTCCGCGTCTCGCCGGACCCTGCGGCATCCCCCGATACCGGCGGTCCGGCGCGGGCCGCGCGCGCACCCCCATGAGCGCCCGGCCCCGCACCCGCGCTGTGTCATCCCGGGACCGCACGACCGTAGAGGCCGTACCCCCTGGTCCTCGGGGCGCGCAGATGCGTTACACCCCTCTCTACCCGATTCGCCGCGGGCAAACATGGGACTGCCACACGACTCGGAGCGGCCTCGGAAGCGGGGATCCCGCCACAGGCTTTCAGGACATAGCGGTCGGCGCCTGGCCTGCGAAAACCGTCCTCAGGCACGGTTGGAGGGCCGCCCCGTGCGGAACTCCGGTGTGCACGGGCTCACACTTCCGCCGCTGTCCGCCGAGCCTGTCCCCGCGTGCGCGGGCCTCCGGTCCATCCCCGCGTGCGCGGGGCTCCGGTCCATCCCCGCGTGCGCGGGGCTCACACGAGGTCGACCGCGTTCAACTTGTTTCGCAGCGGTCCATCCCCGCGTGCGCGGGGCTCACGGTCGCGTACGCCCAGAAGCGAGGCCCTGACCGGGTCCATCCCCGCGTGCGCGGGGCTCACCGGCCCGGGTCACTGGATTCCTTCCGCGTTGTCGGTCCATCCCCGCGTGCGCGGGGCTCACCCGGTGGGCATCCAACCCACTGAGCACGAGAACCGGTCCATCCCCGCGTGCGCGGGGCTCACAGTTGCCGACCTGCACAAACACAGGGCGTTATCTCCGCGTGATCAACCGGGAGGCCGCAGCGACCGAGGGGCGGAACCTCGCGGTCCCGCCCCAGGCGTCGTCTCAGTACCTCACTGCCTGCGGGTGAGCACCGCGACCAGGTCCGCCGCGGTGTCCGAAGCGTCCAGCAGGGCTCCCACGTGCTCCTTGGTTCCCCGGCGGGGCTCCAGGGTGGGAACCCGCTGGAGGGAGTCGTAGCCGGGCAGGTCGAAGATCACCGAGTCCCAGGAGGCCGCGGCGACCTCGTCCGCGTACTTGGCCAGGCAGCGGCCCCGGAAGTACGCCCGGGTGTCCTCCGGCGGCTCGGTGACCGCGCGGTTGACCTCGGCCTCCTCCACCAGGCGCTGCATACGGCCGCGGGCCACCAGCCGGTTGTAGATGCCCTTCTCCGGGCGCACGTCCGAGTACTGGAGGTCCACCAGCTGCAGGCGCGGGTGCGACCACTCCAGGTTGTCCCGCGACCGGTACCCCTCCAGCACCTTCAGCTTGGCGACCCAGTCCAGCTCCGCAGCTAGGCTCATCGGGTCGGACCCCAGCCTGCTCAGCACCGACTCCCACCGGTCCAGGACGTCGGCGGTGTCCGGGTCGACGTCGGTGCCGAAGCGGTCCTCCACGTACTTGCGCGCCTGGTCCAGGTACTCGCCCTGCAGTTCCAGCGCGGTCATCCTGCGCCCGTCGCGCAGCTTCACCCTGTGGGTGAGCCCCGGATCGTGCGAGACCGCCCTCAGGTCCGCCACCGGGGTCTCCAGCGACAGGTCCACGCTCAGGAACCCGTCCTCGATCATCGACAGCACCAGCGCGGTCGTCCCCAGCTTGAGGTAGGTGGAGATCTCGCTCATGTTGGCGTCGCCGATGATGACGTGCAGCCGCCGGTACCGGTCGGGGTCGGCGTGCGGCTCGTCCCGGGTGTTGATGATGGGGCGCTTGAGGGTCGTCTCCAGACCCACCTCGACCTCGAAGAAGTCGGCGCGCTGGGAGATCTGGAACCCGCTGCCCTGGCCGTCCGAGCCGATGCCGACCTTGCCCGCGCCGCACACCACCTGCCGGGAGACGAAGAACGGGATGAGGTGCCGGACGATGTCGCCGAACGGCGTCGACCGGTTCATCAGGTAGTTCTCGTGGCAGCCGTAGGAGGCGCCCTTGTTGTCGGTGTTGTTCTTGTACAGCTGGATGGGGTCGATGCCCGGGGTGGTCCCGGCCCGCGCGGACGCGTCCGCCATCACGCGCTCCCCGGCCTTGTCCCACAGCACCGCGTCGAGCGGGTTGGTGACCTCCGGCGCGGAGTACTCGGGGTGGGCGTGGTCCACGTACAGGCGGGCGCCGTTGGTGAGGATGACGTTGGCCAGCCCCAGGTCCTCGTCCGTGAGCTGCGTGGGGTCGGCGACCTCACGCGCGAGGTCGAAGCCGCGCGCGTCGCGCAGCGGGTTCTCCTCCTCGAAGTCCCAGCGGGCACGTCGCGCCCGGGCCGCCGAGGCGGCCAGGTAGGCGTTGACCACCTGGGTGGAGGTGACCATCGCGTTGGCCCCGGGGTTGCCTGGCACGGAGATCCCGTACTCGGTCTCGATACCCATAATCCGCCGCACACTCATGGTGAGAGGTTATCCACCGCGACCCGCTCTTGAACGCTTCCGCGCCAATCGTGGCCCAAGCGCCGTCTTCCCGGGCGTTTCGCCGCAAGCGTCGGATCCGTTGTCATCGCAGGTCGCAACGGATCCCGGAACACCAGTGGGGAAAATCGGAGGCGTTTGCGCCATCCGTTCTTTTTTCTCCGGCGGCGGTGGAGACGGCGGAACCGCCCTCCGGCACCCGGTCCCGTTCCCGCCTTTCCTCCCCGCCGCCCGGCCTGCGGTCAGACCCGGGCCTGCGGTCCTCGCGGAGCGTTCCGCAGGGCGTTGCTGACCAGCTTCAGATACCCCTCCAGCAGTCCGCCCATCGCGGCCGGGGAGAGCGGTACCGGCCTCGTCCCCCCCATACGCTGGGTCGGCTGGTGACCGGAGACCCAGGAGGCCCGAGCGGCCCGCGGGCCGCGCACCCGCTCGTACCGGCGCAGGGCCGGGGCCGCGTCGGCCCCCCGGACGCCGTCCAGCGCGGCGCTCAGCACCAGGGCGTCCTCCAGCGCCTGGTTCGCCCCCTGCGCGGTCGAGGGGGGAAAGGCGTGCACGGCGTCGCCCAGGAGGGTGATCCGCCCGCTGCCCCAGGTCTTCGGGACCGGGGTCTGCACGTGGGGGAAGCTGGTGACGTCCTCGTCCTTCGCGTGGGCCAGCACCGCGCGGACGTCCGGATCGGTCCATGCCCCGAAGCGCTCCCGCAGCACCTCCGCGGGCGAGGCGGGCTCGGGGTCCCCGGGGGCCCAGGGGAGGTCGAACCACCACTGCACCATCCCGCCGCCGGTGGGGATGATGCCGCACGTCCCCCCGGGTCCGGTCAGCCAGCGCGAGGTGGTGCTCTCGGCGAGCGGCACCGGCAGCGGGGTCAGGCCCTGCCAGCTGGCGTAGCCGCGCGGGCGGGGCACGTCGCCGGGGCGCAGGCAGGCCCGGACCGCCGAGTGGACGCCGTCCGCGCCGATCACGGCGTCGGCGCGGGCGGTGGTGCCGTCCTCGAACAGCGCCGTCACGCCGTCGGCGTCCTGTCGCACACCGGTGCACGCCGGACCGAAGCGGACGACGCCGTCCGGGAGTTGCGACGCCAGCCGGTCCAGCAGCTCGCGGCGCGGGAGGCACAGGTTGGGCCACCCGAGGCGCGCGGAGACGGACCGCAGGTCGATCCGGTACAGCTCGGCACCGGTGTGCGTGGATCCGATGATGACCTCGGTGGGGCGCCCCAGCCCGGTCGGGTCGATGCCCAGCCCGCCCAGGGCCGCCGTGCCGTTGGACCACAGCGCCAGGGCCGCTCCGCCGGTGCGCAGTACCTCGCCCCGCTCGAAGACCCGTACGTCGTGTCCCCTGCGCCTGAGGCCGACGGCCGCCGCCAGCCCGCCGACTCCGGCTCCGATGATGACGACGTCCATGGCTCTCTCCCCTGGTGCTGTCCGTCCGTGGCACTCACGCTAGGGGCCCTCTCCGGGAGGCCCGCACGGGGTCGGGTATGGGCGAAAAGCCGATTTTCATTCCGCTCGGGTGCCCCAGAACCCGCCTCCGCCTGCGGCAACGGGAACCGGGTACCGGGTATGGCAGGGGCGGGGCGGGCGCCGGCGGCAGGGGATCACGCCTCGCCCGGCCCGCACGGAGCGCGGGGCCGGGAAGACGCGCACCCCCGGAACAGGCGTTTCACGGTGGTGACCCGTACGGGGGGAAACCCTGGCCGCTTCCGGACAAGAACCCTGCCGCGTTCGGCCCCTGCGCCGTCGGCCCCGCCCCGAGTCGCGAACCGCTACCCGGCGCCGCTAGGGTGTGACGTTGAGTCACGCCTCGGACGCCTCTCGTCGGACGGCCGTCGCCTCACCCCGCGCCAGCTCGCCTGCGTCGCGGCCGACCCGCCGGGAATTCCGGTGGCGGCTCCGCGTACGCTCGGACCTCCCGGGAGCGGGCCGCCGTGCCCGCCCCGCCGAACGCGGCGCCGATCCGACCGGGAACGGACGCCGTGGGCCACGCCGCCCTCGGCCGGCTTCCCGGAGCATCCCCCGCCGCTCACCCGCCACCCCGCCCTCCCCAGGGGCGCCCGAAGCAGCCTGGAGCAGTTCCCGCCGTGTCCCTCTTCGAAGCCATCGTCCTCGGCCTGGTCCAGGGGCTGACCGAGTTCCTGCCCGTCTCCTCCAGCGGACACCTGCGCGTGATGTCCGCGTTCTTCGGCTGGCCCGACCCCGGGGCCGCCTTCACCGCCGTCAGCCAGCTCGGCACCGAACTGGCGGTCCTGATCTACTTCCGGCAGCGGATCTGGGCCATCCTCTCCACCTGGACCAGGTCGCTGTTCGACCGCGAGCTGCGCGGCGACATCCACGCGCGCCTGGGCTGGTACGTCATCCTCGGCTCGCTGCCGATCGTGGTCCTGGGCCTGCTCCTGGAGGAGCAGATCGACAGCGTCTTCCGCGACCTGCGCCTGATCGCGCTGACCCTCATCGTCTTCGGCGTGATCCTCGGCATCGTCGACCGGTACACGCGCAAGCACCGGGGGATCGAGGACCTCACCGCCTCACGCGGCCTGGTCTTCGGCCTCTTCCAGGCCCTCTCCCTCATCCCGGGCGTGTCCCGGTCGGGCGGCACCGTCACCGGCGGGATGCTGCTCGGGTTCACGCGCAAGGACGCGGCCGAGTACTCCTTCCTGCTCGCGCTGCCCGCCGTGTTCGGCTCCGGCCTGTACAAGCTGACCGACATCGGCGGGAACGAGTACGCGGGGTGGGGGGCCACGATCGTGGGAACCCTCGTCGCCGGCGTGGTCGGGTTCGTGGTGATCGCCTGGCTGATGCGCTTCATCTCCACGCACAGCTTCATGCCGTTCGTCTACTACCGCGTGGGCCTGGGCATCCTCATCCTGGCCCTGGTGAGCTGGGGCGTGCTCGACCCCGAGGGCGGCGCGGAGTCGCAGGCGGCCAGGAGCGACGTCGTGGCGGTGGAGCAGGAGGAGGAGCGGCAGGAGGAGGAGCCCGCGTCCTCCGCCGCGCCGACGGCGGAGCCCTCGGCCCAGCCCTCCGAGGCTCCCGCGCCGACCGTGGACCCCGTCACCGGCTGGGAGGTCGACCCCGAGGTGGGTCTGCCGCGCAACCCGGACACCGGGCTGTACCACGACCCCGAGCTGGGCATGGACGTGGACTACGACCCCGCGACGGGTCTGGCCACCAACCCGGTGACCGGCGAGGCCTACGACCCCCTGGCCGACGACTGAGCCCGTTCCCGGACCGCGCGAGGGGCGGTTCCCGTGCACGCGGGAACCGCCCGCACGGTGACGGTCCGCCGCGGCCCCGAGTCCGGAACCGGGCCGCTGGGGCGCCTCCCCGCCATGGCCCGCAGCAGCTTCTACATTCACCCTAAATCACCCCGAATCCGACCTTTTGTCCAAAACCAGAAAGCGCACGAACTTCACCTCTCCAGCCCCATAAACAAACGCGGACTCCTCGCCGTCTCCCAGGTTTTTCCTGTTCGGGACCTTCGTCAGGTTCGCGAGGAGGCCGGTGGAGCGGCAGACTCCCGAGCGGTTTCGAAAAACCGTGTCCACTTCCGGACATGGACGCGCAACCACCGACTCCGAGGGCGTTCTACGAGTTCAGACCGTTCCTTTTCCTGTTCCGAGGGCTGTGGAACGACCGTTTTCCACGAACCCGGTAAACCGTTGTCGCATTCCTCCTTGTGCGCGCGCACCGCGTCGTTATAGTGGTGGCCCCCACCGGCCGGCCCCCTCGCGTCATCGCGACGCATGCCGCCGGAACCGAGGAGGAGCGCCTTCGATGGATCCCGAAACACTCGCCTCCCAGGTGTTTCCCTATGTGAAAGGCGCGATCAGCGCCTACGGGCAGGCGGTGCTGACACAGACCGAGGACGCGGCGGCGAGCGGCACCGTACGGCTCGGCCAGCGGGTGCTGGCCGCCGTGCTCAGGCGCGGGAGGACCGCACCCCAGGTCGAGGACGCGGTCAGAGGGCTCGCCGCAACGCCGGAGGACCCCGGCGCAGCAGGGGAACTCCACGGCCGGATCAGGCAGGCCCTGCAGGAGGACCCGGGTCTGACCAGGGAGGTGGCCGCCATGATGAACATACGGGTGTCCTCCTTCACGGTGACGGGCCACCACAACGTGAGCGTGGGCGGTGACCATCAGGGCCCGATCCACATGGGCGACAACACCAGCAACACGCACCACAACGTCCACCACACGGTGCACAACACCGTCCACGAGCGGAAGATCAGCGGCTTCTCCATCGCCGCGCTCGTCCTGGGCCTGCTGGGCTTCCTCGTCCTGCCCATCCCCTTCGCCATCGTCTTCGGGCTCCTGGCCCTCACCCGGGTGCTCCGGTCGCCGTCCCAGGCCCAGATCCCGGGCGCCGACCAGGCCGGTGGCGGCGCGTCCGCCGCCGGAGGACCGTCCGCGGCGGGGCCCCGGGAAGCGATGACCGGCCCCGCGGGCCCGACCGGCAAGGACGCCGGAGCCGCGGCGAACAGCACTCCCCCTCCGACCGAGCCCGCCTGGCCGTCCGGACCCGCCGCCGACCCGGCGGCCGGCGCACCCGACGGGCGCGTGGGCGAGGCGGGGCCTTCCGGCGCCGAGGCGCCCTCGGGCACGGACCCCGCCGCTCCGTTCACGCCGGACCGGTCGGTGAGCCAGACCGACCCCTCGGGTTCGGCCACTCCCCCCGGGGCAGACCCGGCCGCGCCGATCACGCCGGACAGGTTCGCAGGCCAGGCGGAATTCCACGCGGGCGTGTACCCGCAACCGGCGCCCACGCCCGGTGCGGCGGGTCCGCCGTTCACACCTCCGCTCGCCGAGGCGTCGGCCCCCTTCGTCCCGGCAGCCGGAAGCGGGTTCGCGGCCGCCAAGGCGATCAGCGTCGTCTTCTCCCTGGTCGGGCTCCTGACAGCAGGCATGTGGGGCCTCGGGTGGACGGCCGCGGCCGTCATCGTCGCGCAGGCGGACTCCGGTTCCTACGCCTCGGAGGACACGGACCTGTCCATCCCGGGCACGCTCCCCTCCGCCTCCGGCGAGGGAGAGGGCCCCTCCCCCGTCGACCTGTGCGAGCCCTCGCCCGGATACGCCACGGTGTGCACGCTGGAGACCGGCGACTGCTTCATCGACCCGGCGACCGCCGAGTTCTACGAGGTCGAGCTCACCTCCTGCGACGAGCCGCACAACGCCCAGGTGATCGGCTCCTACTCCCCCTCAGGGAGCGACTGGCCCGGGGAGGCGGCCTTCACCGCCGACATCGACGCCACGTGCAGCCCCATGAGCGAAAGCGCCCTGGACCCCGCGCGCATGCCGGACACGTACTTCGTCGGCTACATCGCCCCGAACGAGGAATCGTGGGACTACGGGATCCAGGAGGCCTTCTGCTACGTGGCCGCCGACGGCGAGTCGTGGACCACATCCCTCACCTGGTGACCGGGCGTCAGACGGGTCCGCCGTGACGGAAGCCGGCACGACCGGCGGTCCCGTCGCGGCGGACCGGTCCCTGCGATCGGGGCGGCGGGGTCGCGCACGCCCGGACGATCGGGGGTGAGCCCGCTTCGTGTCCGGAAAGGCCGGCGCCGGCTCCGGGCTGTCAGGGCCCTGCCTCGGCGGGCAGGACTGCCTCCTGGCCGCGTTCTCGCGCAGAGAGAGGTGCCGTAGCCTTCCCGCGTTCGTGGCCGGGGCAGGGGAAGCCCTGTTCCCTCACGCCCGGTCCCCCGCGGCCACGTCGTGGCCGCGGGGGACCGGGCTTCGTGCTCGACGTCAGTTCGCGGAGCTGAAGGTGCGGCTCATCCCGGCGCCGTGCGGACCCGCGAAGTAGGTCACCATCTCGTAGACGACCGTTCCGTCGTCGGCGGCCACGCTGCGGATCATCGTGATGCCGGCCCCTTCCGGCCCGGAAAAATGATCCAGGCTCTGGAAGCGGGCGTCGGCCGAGGCCACCGCAGGCGCCCCCAGGGTGAGGCCGAGTGCCAGGA
Organism: Nocardiopsis tropica; assembly: GCF_042660575.1. Lineage (NCBI taxonomy): Bacteria > Bacillati > Actinomycetota > Actinomycetes > Streptosporangiales > Nocardiopsidaceae > Nocardiopsis > Nocardiopsis tropica. Next base: position 244,868 of record NZ_JBHSUF010000009.1, on the reverse strand, counting down.
CCGTCACGGCCAGGGCACGGTATGAGAGAACCATCGATCCTGCCTATCGTGTTCAGAGGTGGAAACGGCCCTGGCCCGGTGGGGGAACCACCACCGCGCCAGGGATCGTCCGTATTCGGGCTGTGGGCTGTGCTCCTCATGAGCCCGCGGGTGTGTCACCGCGGGCTCCCCTGGAGCGTCCTAGCCGGCGGCGCTGACGGCGCCGCCCTTGGGACCGGCCTCGCTGTGCTTCTCGATGTAGAAGCTGCCGCTCTTGCCGCCTTCGTGGCCGCCCTCGCCGTTCTCGTGGTGGCCGTCCGTGGCGAAGGCGATGACAGCGCTCTGCGAGGCGCCGTGGAGACCGGCCTCGGTGTGGCCGGTCGCGAAGAAGGAGTCGGCCACGGCCGCGGTCGGAGCGCCGAAGGCGAGAGCGGGTGCGACGACAGCGGCGAAGGCAAGGCGGGTCACGGTCTTGCGGTCCAAGGGTGTGTCCTCTCGGTAGGGCCTGGCAGGCCACCCGTGGGGTGACATGTCACAGGAACCGTGTGCGGGGGTCGGAGTCGGTGTCCGGCCCCACGCAATAAATATCCACACCAACCAAGTGGCAACCCTGAGTATTTAAATGCTAACTTAAAGTAGTTATGACGATGTCTTGGCCCGCCCTTGCTCCTCCGGACGTCGTCCCTACCCTCCGCTTGGTGTATCCCGCTCGGCACCGGGTGGCGGACACATCCGCCCAGCCCCGACCCACGGAAAACGACCCCGGGTCACCCGGCGCCTCCGCTCGGCCGGCCCGTCCGCTCAGCGGCGAAACGATGCTGTCCGCACCTCGCCGCCTCAGCCGACCGCACGAGCGCAAGGAGCGGCCTCGGCTCCAGACGACCGGGGGCTCCACGAGCGGCTTGGGCGTATATGGGAACAGCTGGGGTTCTTTGTTGGTGTGCCCGGACCGCAGTGTGGGACGTGAACGAGGTCCGGGACCCCGCCACGTCGACGTGGCCGCGGGGGAAGGGCCTGAGCGGGTCCGGCGCCGAGCCGGACCTTCCGTGAGAGGACACAGCCAGCATGCCGAAGAAGACCCTGCGCCGCTTCGCACTCATCGCCGCCATCGCTCCCGCTCTGGCCTTCGGAGCCCCTGCGGTGTCGATGGCCGACGCCTACTACGGGTCGGAGTCCAGCTCGGCCGGACCCAAGGGCGCCCACCACTGCGAAGTGCAGTCCAAGGCAAAGGACGGCAAGTCCTGGTACTCGAAGTCCTGTACGCACGCGGGCAAGCACGGGGCGGGTTCCTCGAGCACGATCAGCGGAGCACACTGACCCGGTCGGTGACCGAAGACGGACGGGCCCTTCCGACGACCGCGTCGGAGGGGCCCTCCCGTGCCGGGGGTCAGGGGTGTCCCGTGCTGCGCTGCGGGAGCGGCGCAGACCATGGACCGCGCGCCCCGGACCGCCGGCTCGGGCTCCGGACCGACGTCCTCACCTGCTGCGCCACCCACACCGGCCTGGCCACCGCCCGCCACCGCTGAGCGCGGATCTCCCTGCGAGAAGGGTGTTCCGAACAACTCGCCCCCACCAGGTCATCGCCGAACTCTTCGGCCGATCCGTGCCAGCGGCTCCGGCTCGCCTATGCGCACATCACGTGAACGCGATGGCGGCCCTGGAAAGGTCTTCCAGGGCCGCCCGTGCGCGTTGTAGAGCGTCACACGCGGGTTCGCCGGGCGGTGTCGGGGCGAGGTCGTTCTCCTCCGTCGAGCCGGGGCGGATCACAGGTGGAGGTCGCCCACGATGTCCCCCGCCTGGATCACCTTCGCGTTCCCGGAAACCTTGCCGATGGTGTTGCGGGCCGTCCCGCCCTCCGCAGGGTCGCCGATGTGGCCGAGCCGGGTGATGTGGGCCCCGGGGCCGGTCTCCCCGAGCGTGTTCTCCACGGCGGAGGGCTTCTTCTGTTCGCTCATGCGCGCAAAGTACCGCTCGGAAAATGGTGGAGGAAGACCGTTCCGTCCGATCGGTCGGCCGGGGGCGAGGTGCCGTGGGCCGCGGCGCACGGCGACCGCTCACCTGGCGCGCCCGGACCGCCTGGCCCTTCCCGAGCCCCAACCGGCCAGGACGAGGCCGAGAACCGCCATCGCCGCGTAGCAGGCGAGCCACACCTCGAACCCCCCTGGCACCTGGTGGAGAATTCCGGCCTCACCGTGGTCGGCCAGCAGCCGGATACCTCCCTGCACCCCCAGAACCAGCATCACCAGCCCCACGACCAGGCACGCCACATACACCATCGTTCGCCCTCCCTCTGGCACGCGCGGAGCCGGGACCGGGGCCTCCGACGCACGTCTCTTTATGGTTCGATCGAACCATAACACGGCTTTGGTACGATCGCACCACGAAAATGCGTCCGCCGCACGCGACTCCGAGGAGAACCGCCATGCCCCGACAGGTGGACCACGACCTGCGCCGTCACCAGATCGCCCAGGCGGTGTGGCGCCTGGCCACAAGGGGCGGACTCGAACACGTCACCCTGCGCCAGGTCGCCGCCGAGGCCGAGGTCTCCGCCCGGCTGCTGCAGTACTACTTCGGCACCCGCGACCGCCTGCTGCTGGGAGCACTGGAGATCCTCAACGACGACGCCGAGCAGCGGGCCGGGCAACGCCTGGCCGAGCTGGGCGAGGCCCCCGGCATGCGCGCGCTCGTGCGCGGGGTGCTGTGGGAGCTGCTCCCGCTGGACGAGGAGCGCCGTACCCGGCACCTGGTGTACGCCGCCTACTTCATCCCCTTCGTCACCGATCCCGCCCTGGCCGCCGCGGCCCGCGACGCGCCACGCGCCCTGGAGGACCTCGTGTCCGGCCTGCTCGACCAGGGCCGGCAGTCCGGCGAGGTGCCGCCGGAGGTCGACACCGAGGCCGAGAGCGCGTTCCTGGTGGCGGGCGCCATCGGCCTGCAGACCAGCGTCCTGCTCGGTCAGCACAGTCCCGAGCAGGCCGTGGAGCTGATCGAGCACCGGCTCGACGGCGTGTTCGCGCCCTCACTCGGCTGAACAGCCATCACCCCGCCATCACGGGACCCGGCGACAACCGACGCGAAAGGGGGCCGACCGGAACATCCGGTCGGCCCCCTCCGAGCGCGTGGCAGGCGCGTTGTTACAGGTACTGGCCCGTGTTGGCGACGGTGTCGATGGAACGGCCCGCGTCCGCGCCCTTCTTGCCGGTCACGAGGGTCCGGATGTAGACGATGCGCTCGCCCTTCTTGCCGGAGATCCGCGCCCAGTCGTCGGGGTTGGTGGTGTTGGGCAGGTCCTCGTTCTCGCTGAACTCGTCGACGCAGGCCTGCAGCAGGTGCGACACCCGGATGCCCCTGGACTGCTGGTCGATGAAGTCCTTGATGGCCATCTTCTTGGCCCTGGAGACGATGTTCTCGATCATCGCGCCGGAGTTGAAGTCCTTGAAGTACAGGACCTCCTTGTCGCCGTTGGCGTAGGTGACCTCCAGGAAGCGGTTCTCCTCGCCCTCGGTGTACATCCGCTCCACGACCCGCTGGATCATGGCGTCCACCGTGGCCTTGGTCGATCCGCCGTGCTCGACGAGGTCCTCCTCGTGCAGCGGCAGGTCCTCGGTGATGTACTTGCCGAAGATGTCGCGGGCCGCCTCGGCGTCGGGCCGCTCGATCTTGATCTTGACGTCCAGGCGGCCGGGCCGCAGGATCGCCGGGTCGATCATGTCCTCGCGGTTGGAGGCGCCGATGACGATGACGTTCTCCAGGCCCTCGACGCCGTCGATCTCGCTGAGGAGCTGCGGGACGATCGTGTTCTCCACGTCGGAGGACACACCCGATCCGCGGGTCCGGAAGATCGAGTCCATCTCGTCGAAGAAGACGATGACGGGGGTGCCCTCGGAGGCTTTCTCACGGGCACGTTGGAAGACCAGGCGGATGTGCCGCTCGGTCTCGCCCACGTACTTGTTCAGCAGCTCCGGGCCCTTGATGTTGAGGAAGAAGCTCTTGCCGACGTCGCGGCCGGTGCGCTCGGCGACCTGTTTGGCCAGCGAGTTGGCGACCGCCTTGGCGATGAGCGTCTTGCCGCAGCCTGGAGGGCCGTACAGGAGGACGCCCTTGGGCGGGCGCAGCTTGTGCTCGTAGAACAGCTCCTTGTAGAGGTAGGGCAGCTCGACGGCGTCGCGGATCATCTCGATCTGCCCGGACAGGCCGCCGATGTCGGTGTAGGCGATGTCGGGGACCTCTTCGAGGATGAGCTCCTCGACCTCCGACTTGGGGATCCGCTCGTACACGTAGCCCGAACGCGGCTCCAGCAGCAGGGAGTCGCCGGGCCGGATCGGCTCGTCGCGCAGCGGTTCGGCCAGGCGGACGATCCGCTCCTCGTCGTGGTGGGAGATCACCAGGGCGCGTTCGCCGTCCTCGAGGAGCTCCTTGAGCATGACGACCTCGCCGACGGTCTCGAAGGACTCGACCTCGACGACGTTGAAGGCCTCGTTGAGCATGACCTCCTGGCCGGGGCGCAGGCTCTCGAGGTCCACCGAGGGACTGACGTTGACGCGCATCTTGCGGCCGTTGGTGAAGATCTCGACGGTCTCGTCGTCACGTGAACCGAGGTAGACGCCGAATCCGGACGGCGGCTGCGCCAGCCGGTCGACCTCCTCCTTCAGCGCCACGATCTGCTCGCGCGCCTCCTTCAGCGTGGAGACGATCCGTTCGTTCTGGCCGTTGGCAGCGGCGAGGTTGGCCTGGGCCTCCCTCAGCCGCTCCTCCAGCAGGCGTACATGTCGGGGCGAGTCGGCGAGCTTGCGCCGAACCACGCTGAGTTCCTTTTCCATGTAGGAGACCTGAGCCGTGAGTTCAGCGACTTCACGGTCCCGGTCGCTCTGACGCTCGTCGTCGCGCTCGGCCACGTCCGCCACCTCCCTAGGAGAAGTATGACTACTCGGAGCCTACCTACCCCTGCCCATTTCCTAACCTGTCTGCCGTGGGGAGTGTCGTAGGACTCATTTTGAACTCTTGCGTTACACCAGGTCACAGTGATAGCGGATGACCCGACGTAATCAGAAAGTAACCTCCGTGCCGGGCCCGGGCAAGGAAGGTCTCCCCCCGGAGGACCTCGGACGGGGGTCGGCCGCAGGGGCGGGGCCGCGGCCCCGGACACGCGCGAGGCCCGCCCGGGTGTTCCGGACGGGCCTCGCGCGGTGCGGTGGGACTCGGGGGCGTGGCGGGCGCCCCCGCTACTCCCCGGTGGTGCCCGGCTCCTCCGGGCCCGCGTCGGGGGTCTCCGGGGCCTGCGGGCCCGCGCCGGGGGTCTCCGGGGCCTGCGGGACCCCGGCCTCGGCGGGGGCGTCCCCGCCCACGGCGGGCGCCGTACCGGGAGCCGTCTGCGCCGGACCGCGGCCGTCCTGCTCGCGGGCCGCGGTGAAGTCCTTGCCGTAGGCGCCCTTGGCCGGCCGGCGGCGGCGCTCGGGGGCCTCGGCCCCGTCGGCGAGGCGGCGGGCCACCACCAGGAACCCGGTGTGCCCGATCATGCGGTGGTCCGGGCGCACCGCCAGCCCCTCCACGTGCCAGGTGCGGAGCATGGTCTCCCACGAGCGCGGCTCGTAGAAGCGGTCGTCCTCGCGCAGCCCCTCGACCACGCGCGACAGCTGCGTGGTGGTGGCGACGTAGCAGCAGAGCAGTCCGCCGGGGATCAGCGCCCCGGCGACCGCGTCCAGGCACTCCCAGGGGGCGAGCATGTCGAGGAAGACGCGGTCCACGTCGGTCTCGTCGAGCTCCTCCACCAGGTCGCCGACGGTGAGCTTCCACGCCGGGTGCGGGCCGCCGTAGAACCTCTCCACGTTCTTGCGGGCGATCTCGGCGAAGTCGGCGCGACGCTCGTAGGAGTGCACCATGCCGTTCTCACCGACGGCGCGCAGCAGCCAGTTGGACATGGCTCCCGATCCGGCGCCCGCCTCGACCACCCGGGCCCCCGGGAAGATGTCCGCCTCGACCAGGACCTGGGCCGCGTCCTTGGGGTAGACGATGGTCGCCCCGCGCTTCATCGACAGCGTGTAGTCGATCAGCAGCGGGCGCAGCGCCACGTAGGCCGTGCCGGTGTTGGAGCGGACCACACTGCCGTCGGGCTGTCCGATGAGCTCGTCGTGTTCGACCTTGCCCTTGTGGGAGTGGAAGGTGCTGCCTTCGCGCAGGGTGATCGTGTGCATGCGACCCTTGGGGTCGGTCAACTGCACGGTGTCGCCGTCGGTGAAGGGGCCGCGGCGGCCATGGATACCGGTCAACGTCGCTCTCGTCTTCCCACGTCGCAATTGGTTGAGTCAGGGCAGTCGCCCAGGGTATCGGCCCCCCGATACCGTGGCGAACGGCCGGAGGCGGCCCGAACCGACTACGGACGGTCGTAGCGGTCCGGGCACAAGTCCGGAAACGGGCGGCTCCCGCCGGGGCCGAACGTGCGAACACCCCGCCTCCGGGGCAGTATCGACACCGCGGGACCGCGACGACGCCCATCCACCACACGAGGAACACGGGAGGCGACGACCCATGTCACAGCCGAACACGGCACTGGGGATCGACATCGGGGGCAGCGGCATCAAGGGCGCCCCTGTCGACCTGGTCGCCGGGGAGTTCCTCCGGGAGCGGATGAAGGTCCTCACGCCCCGCCACGCCGACCCCGCGGCGATCGCGGAGATCGTCGGCAAGATCGCCGCGCACTTCCCCGAGGTCTCGCAGGCGCCGCTGGGCATCACCTTCCCCGGGGTGGTGCAGGGCGGGGTCGTGCGCACCTCCGCCAACCTGCCCAAGAGCTGGGTGGGCACCGACGCGCGGACCCTGTTCACCGAGGCGACCGGCCGACCGGTGCGGGTCCTCAACGACGCCGACGCCGCGGCGGTCGCGGAGAGCCGCTACGGCGCCGCCAAGGGGGTGCCGGGCGTGGTGCTGATGACCACCCTGGGCACCGGCATCGGCTCCGCCCTGGTGGTGGACGGCAAACTCGTGCCCAACACCGAGTTCGGGCACCTGGAGATCGACGGGCACGACGCGGAGACGCGGGCCTCCTCCGGCGCCAAGGAGCGCGAGGACCTCTCCTACCACGAGTGGGCGACCCAGCGCCTGCACCGCTACTACAGGGTGGTCGAGGACCTGCTCTGGCCGGACCTGATCGTGGTCGGCGGCGGGGTGAGCCGCAAGTCGGAGAAGTTCCTCCCCCACGTGGACATCCGCACCCCCATCGTCCCCGCGACCCTGCGCAACACCGCCGGGATCGTCGGCGCCGCGCTGGCGGCGGCAGAGCCCGGGACGGTCTGAGCCCCGGCCGCCGTCCCGTCCCCGCCGGGCGGCGGCCCGCGGTCTCCCCGGTGGCATCCGGGCGGCTCCCGCACCGGGCCCCTCAGGGGTGCGGGCGCAACCCCTTGAGCACCTTGTCGACGTCGCCCCTGGGTCCGTGGACCGCCACCCCCGCCAGGGCCAGGTCCTCGGCGGCCGCCCCGAGCACGGCGGCCCGGTTGTCGTCGTCGTTGCCGGTGGCGAAGAGGTCCTCGGTGAAGAGGTCCTCGGTGAAGAGCGCGGCGGACGGCCGCGCCGTACGCCTGGGGGCCGGGACGACGCGGGCGGGCCGGGTGCGCCGGAGGTAAGGCGCGGGCCGCCCGCCGGACACCGGGACGGAGGGGGCCGGGCGGCGGACGGCCCGCGCACGGGGGGTCGAACGGGTGGGCGGGCGGGACCGGGCAGGACCCCGCGCGGAGGGAGACCGGGTTTCGGGGGAACCCGGCCCCGCCCGCCTCCCGGGCGCGGGCACCGCTCACGCCCGGGGAGGCGCGGAGGGGGACCCGCGCCTGTTCAGGCGTCGCCGACGGTCATGGACAGGGCGCCCACGATCCGCCTGGCGGCGTCGGAGGTCCGGGTGGCGGGGGAGATGGGGACCCCCGACAGGGCGGGATGCACATCCACCTGGGCCGGCCAGCGCATCCACCACCAGAGGTCGCCCCTGTGCGGTCTGAGCAGCGCGCGCTGGGGGCGGGCGCTGGGGCCGGCGTCGACCGTTCCGGAATCCCCGTCCTCGCGCACCTCCACGCCGTGTGAGCGCAGTTCGGCGGCCAGGACCCGCAGGGCCAGACCGGCGGGGTCCACGCGGTCCGCCGGATCAGCCGCGGCGGGTTCCCACCGCAGACTCGGGCTGCCCGCCGGCGGGGTCTCCACGGTCACGGGGTGCCTCCCTTTCCTCCCGGATGCCTGCCGGGACCAACGACTCTTGCACTCTCCCGCATCGGCCCCGGTACGGGGCGTCTCTATGCGGATCACGCATCGCACCTTCTTTTTCACACATAGCCACCCAGGGCGGCCGGAATCCCTAATCTAAGCTCATGCCCCAACCCGACGGTGTTCTGCCACCGGACCTGTGGTCGCGGCCCCGCATGGCGAACGCGCTGGCGACCTGCGACATGGCCACAGTTCTCGAAGGCGTGCGCACTGCGCGCGGATGGTCCCAGGGAGACCTCGCCCGCGCGGTCGCCTATTCCCAGAGCTGGGTCTCCCGGGTGGTCAACGGACAGCAGGCCCTGACGGTCAGCCAGGTCCAGGACCTCGCCCAGCGCCTGGACGTCCCGCTGCACCTGCTCCGCTTCGGAGGCTCCCCGCCGCCGGGCGGACCCGTCCAGAAGGAGGTGGACACCACGAGACGACGCGAGTTCGGGAAGGCGGTCGCCGCCGGGGCCCTTCTCACCGCCGCCCCCGCCGCTCCCCCGCCTTCGCAGGCGCCCCACCCGGTCGACGAGACCACCGCGTCCGCGCTGCGCTCCATCACCGGCGGCCAGCGCCGCATGGACGCCTCCGCCCCCGCCCGCCACCTGCTGCCCAGCGCCGTGACGCATGTGCAGCTGGCCGAGCAGATGCTCGCGCACTCGCGCGGGACGCCCTTCCACCCGGCGCTCAGCGCGGCGGCCAGCGAGGCCGCCGGATTCGCCGCCTGGCTCCACGCCGACCTGGGCGACATGGGCTCGGCCCGGGTCCACTACCGCACGGCGGTCGTCCGGGCCCGCCAGGCCGGGATGCGCCTGCTCGACGTGTACATGCTGGGGTCCCTGGCCGCCTTCGAGATCGACACGGCGGAGGACCCCGAACTGGGCCTGGGACTGGTGCGGGAGGCCGAGCACGTCCTGGGCCCCTCCGCGCACCCCACGGCCCGCGCCTGGCTCGCCTGCGTGGGCGCCCTCGCGCACGCGGGCACCGGCGACGGGGCCGCCGCCTCCCGCGCCATCGGCAGGGCGGAGAAGGAGGCCGCCCGCACGACCAACACCGACCCGCCCTGGCCATGGGTGTTCGCCTTCGACCAGGCCAAGGTCGCCGGCTACCGCGCCCTGGTCGGGGTGCGCCTGCGGAGCCCGCACGAGGCCCGCGAGGCCTTCGCGGAGGCCCTCGCCCAGAAGGCCGCCAACGCCAAGCAGGCGGCGGTCCTCCAGGTCGAGCTGGCCTCGGCGCACGCCGAGGCGGGCGACGTGGACGAGGCGTTCCGCCTGGCGCGGGAGGCGCTCGCCACGGGGGTGCGCTTCGACTCCGAGCGGGTGATCGGACGGGTGCGGAGGTTCAGGCGCGGGTACCGGGGGCCCCGGGCCGGATGCGTCGACGACCTGGACCGCCGGCTCACGTCGCTCATGACCGGTATCGGGGCCCCTGGTCAGGGGGCGGGGAGCGGCGGGGGGTACCCGTGATCCGCATCGGAACCGCCGGCCGCCGCGGCCTGCCCCGGGAGCGCTCAGCGGCGGCCCGGCGCCGGCGTGGCCGTCCGCCGCGTCAGGCCCGGCCGGACATCGCCGCGTTGACGTCGGCGGCGCGCAGCACGCCGAACACCCCGCCGCCAGCCTCGTCCACCACCAGGTACTCCGGCAGCTGGTGCCCGGTCAGCGCGTCGAGCAGCTCCTCGCCCCTCAGGTCCACCGGCACCAGGGAGGAGTCCGTCACCGCCCGCGCCACACTCGACACCGGCACCCGGGCCCGGCGCCCCTCCGCGATCGCCGCGGCCGAGGCCGGGTGCACGATCGACGTCGGGGTGCCGTCGGCGTCGGTCACGACGATCTCCACGACCCCCGCCTCCCGCGCCCTCCCCTGCGCCTCGGCCAGCGGGGTGTCGGACGGCACCCGCACCGCCGGCCGGGCCAGGTCGCGCGCGCTCAGGCCGGGCACCCGCTCGCGCACCCGGGCCGCCCGCAGGGCGTCGGTGGCGCCCATCCACATGAACCCGCCCAGGAGCAGGCCCCACACCACCGCCCACGGGCTCAACCGCCCGCCGGACGACCACGCCAGGACGAACGGGATCGCCACCACCACCAGGGCCAGCCCCCGGCCGCCCCAGGCTGCCGCCACACTCCCCGCGACCTGCCTGCCGGTCGCCTTCCACACCCCGGCGCGCAGCAGCCGGCCGCCGTCCAGGGGCAGCCCGGGCAACAGGTTGAACACGCCCACCAGGAAGTTGGCGATCCACAGCTGGAACAGCAGCTCGCCCACCACGCTGAACGGGTCGGCGAACTGGTACAGGCCGAAGGCGCCCGCGGCCAGGATCAGGGAGAACAGCGGACCCGAGAACGCGATCCAGAACTCCCGCCCCGGGGTGGGCGCCTCCCGCTCGATCTCGGAGACCCCGCCCAGCACGTACAGCACGATCCGCCGCACCGGCAGCCCGTACATGCGCGCCACCACCGAGTGCGCGAGCTCGTGCACCAGGACGGAGGCGTACAGCAGGACCGCGAAGACGAACGCCAACAGGTACGAGGCGGGCCCCAGCGCGAGCCGCCCCTCGACGATCCCCCCGTAGACGAGGGTGATCAGCACCGCCACGATCAACCACGACGGCGTCACGTACACGGGAATCCCGAAGGGGCGGCCCAGGAGCAGCCCCTTGCTCTTGGCGCGGTCGCGGGTTCTGGGCGCGGAGGGCTCACTACCGGTGGTCACGTCCCCAGGGTACGGGGCTACCGCGCCCGGCCTGTCGCGACCTTCTCATAGGCTCGTCCCATGACCACCGCGCCCCTTCCGTCCGCCCTCTCGCCCTCGCGTGCCTCCGACTTCCTCCAGTGTCCCCTGCTGTTCCGGTTCCGCACCATCGACCGGCTCCCGGAGGCTCCCAGCGCGGCGGCGCTGCGCGGCACCCTGGTCCACGCCTGCCTCGAACGCCTCTACGAACTCCCCGCGGAGTCGCGCACCCCGCACAACGCCGCCGCCCTCGTCGACCCGCAGTGGACCGCTCTGCGCGAGAAGAAGCCCGAGGTCGATGAGCTCTTCGCCGACGAGGCAGAGCGCGACACCTGGTTGGAGTCCGCCCGCGACCTGGTGCGCCGCTACTTCGACCTGGAGAATCCGACGGCCCTGGAGCCCCGCGACCGCGAGATGCGCCTGGACGTGGCCCTGCCCACCGGGCTCAAACTGCGCGGCTACGTCGACCGCCTCGACGTCACCCCGACCGGACAGATCCGGATCGTGGACTACAAGACCGGCAAGTCCCCGCACCCCAGGTTCGAGGACAAGGCCCGCTTCCAGATCTTCTTCTACGCCGTGATGATCTGGCGCGACCTCGGCGTCGTCCCCACCCGCCTCCAGCTCGTCTACCTCGGCGGCGACGGGGCCGTGCGCTGGTACGACCCGACCGAGGACGAGCTCCGGGCCGCGGAGGAGGAGATCTCCGGCATCTGGGCCCGGATCGAGGAGGCCGGACGGACCGGCGTGTGGGCTCCCCGCAAGAGCAAGCTGTGCGGCTGGTGCGAGCACCAGGCCCTGTGCCCCGAGTTCGGCGGCACCCCGCCGCCGCTGCCCACCGCCTGACCGGCCGCGGCCCGGCCCCGCCCGCCGCGCCGCCGCCCGCGCCCCGGACGGCGGGGACCGGACAAGCCCCCCGATGAGGCACAATCGGCCGTGTGCCCGTCTCTGTACTGCTGGTCGACGACCAGCCCCTCGTCCGCGCCGGTTTCCGCATGATCCTGGAGTCCGCCCCGCACCTGTCGGTCGTCGGGGAGGCCTCCGACGGCCGCGAGGCGGTGCGGGCCGCCCGGACCCTGGTGCCCGACGTCGTCCTCATGGACATCCGCATGGCGGGCATGGACGGGGTCGAGGCCACCCGCCGGATCACGTCCTGGGCCCAGCCGCTGGGACACAGCGTGCGGGTCCTGGCACTGACCACCTTCGACCTGGACGAGTACGTGGTGGAGATCCTGCGCGCCGGCGCGACCGGGTTCCTCCTCAAGGACTCCCCGCCCGCCGATCTCGTGACCGCCGTGGAGGTGGTCGCGAGCGGCGCCGCGGTCGTGGCCCCACCGGTCCTGCGCCGCCTCCTGGACCGCTTCACGCCGCTGCTGCCCCCCGCGGCCGGGGACGAGGCCCCGGCCGCGGCCCTGACCGCCCGCGAGCACGAGGTCCTGCGGCTGGTGGCGCGCGGCTGGTCCAACGCCGAGATCGCCGCCCACCTCGTCCTGGGCGAGACGACCGTCAAGTCGCACGTGGGCAGCATCCTCACCAAACTGGGGCTGCGGGACCGCGTACAGGCCGTGGTCTACGCCTACGAACACGGACTCGTCAGGCCCGGACGGCCCGACGGGGACGGCTGAGGCACGGTGCCGTCCGGGCGCGCCGCGGCACCGGGCCACCCGCCCCGCGGGCCCCGGCGCGTCGCTGTCGGAGTCCATCCCGCCTTGACAGGATGAGCCGGTGATCGAACTCACCGGCGCCCGCTCCTGTTCCAGGCGAACCCGACACGTCCGGACTGCGTCCCCTCTGGGGTTGTGATCGACGCGCCGACCACCACGGGGTACAGGCGGGGAGGGAACGGAGAACAGGGATGCCAAGCAAGCGGGAGCGACCGGTCCCCCCGAGCGAGGACCGCCTGCTCAGCAGGATGCGGGACTGGCGGGCGGAACACGAACGGGAACTGACCCCGGACGGCCTCGACGACAACGAGGCCGTCAACCTGCCCGACGCGAGGGCCATGGACCTGGTCCTGCGCGTCGGCGAGCTCATGCTGGCCAGCGGCGAGGGCACGGAGGCCGTCAGCGAGTCGATGCTCAGCCTCTCGGTCGCCTTCGAACTGCCCCGGTCCGAGGTGTCGGTCACCTTCACCACGATCACCCTGTCCACCCACCCGGGCGGCGACCAGCCGCCCGTCACCGGCGAACGGGTCGTGCGCCGGCGCTCCCTGGACTACTTCCGCGTCAACGAGCTGCACACCCTGGTGCAGCAGGCCGCGCTGGGGCTGCTGGAACTGGAGGACGCCACCGCCCGGCTGTCCCAGATCCGGCGTGCCCGCATGCCGTACCCGAACTGGGTGATCGTGTTCGGGTTCGGCCTGATCGCCTCCAGTGCCAGTGTGATGATGGGCGGCGGCCTGGTCGTGGCCGCCGCCGCGTTCCTCGCCACCGTGCTAGGCGACCGGACCGCGGTGTTCCTGGCCCGGCGCGGCGTCGCCGAGTTCTACCAGATGGCCGCGGCTGCGGTGGTCGCGGCGACCATCGGCGTGGCCCTGCTCTGGGTGAGCACCACGCTGGACCTGGGACTGCAGGCCGCGGCGATCATCACCGGCAACATCATGGCCCTGCTCCCCGGGCGGCCCCTGGTGTCCAGCCTCCAGGACGGCATCAGCGGCAGCTACGTGTCGTCCGCGGCGCGCCTCCTGGAGACCTTCTTCATCCTGGGCGCGATCGTGTCGGGGGTGGGCGCCGTGGCCTACACGGCGATCCGCCTGGGCGTGCCGGTCGACCTCGACAGCCTGCCCTCGGCGGGCACCTCCCTGGAGGTCCCCGTCCTGATCGGCGCGGCGGGGATCGCGATGGCGTTCGCGATCTCGCTGGCGGTCCCGCCCCGGATGCTCCCGACGATCGGGGCCCTGGGCGTCATGATCTGGGTGATCTACGCGGGTCTGCGCTCGCTCCTGGACGTGCCGCCGGTCGTGGGCACGATGGCCGGCGCCGTCGCGGTGGGCGTCGTGGGGCACTGGCTCGCCAGACGCACGAGACGCCCGGTCCTGCCGTACCTGGTCCCGTCGATCGCGCCGCTGCTCCCGGGCAGCATCCTGTACCGGGGACTGATCGAGATCACCCAGGGAACGGCGGTGTCGGGCCTGCTCAGCGTGGTGGAGGCGGTCATGGTGGGCCTGGCGCTGGGCGCCGGGGTCAACCTCGGCGGGGAGCTGGTGCGGGCCTTCCAGCGCGGCGGGCTCGCCGGGGCGGGGATGCGCAGCCGTCCAGCGGCACGCCGAACGCGCGGCGGATACTGAAACCGTTCTGGCCGGAGCCGGACACACCGGAACCATTGCCTGCCTGCAGGTATCTCACCGTGTGAGAGCGGACGACGACACCGGGACCACTGCGGTGGGCCTAAACCAGAGCAAGCATGTGATGTGAGCCACTAAAGTTGGCGTCAGCTCAACGACGAGCTCTTCTGGAACGAAAGGCCTGTCCCATGTGCAGCCACCAACCCGCCTGCCCGTCCTTCGAGGACACCGACCGCGAAGCCGCACGGGTCGTCTCCAGCCACCCTGAACAGGGATGGAGCCTGCTCTGCAACGGGGTCGTCCTTTTCGACGACACCGGCGAACTGCTGCCCGACGGGGCGGTTGTCGCCCCGCACCGGCCCCGCGTGGCCGCCTGACCCCGCACACCGGGGAACACGGCCAGGGACCCGCCCCGCCCACGCACCGGAAGCGGGCGACACCGCCCGCCGCCGGCCCCGGGCCACCGCCGGCGCGGTCCCCGGCCGACGCACACCCGCCCGGAAGGCGACGAGCCCCGGGCGGTTCCGTGTCACAGGTCGGGCCAGCCCTCGGGCAGGACGTCCTCTCCCCCCATCGCCTCCCGCAGCCGGCTCCGGAAGTCGGCGTGCACGTCGGCGCCCCACACCAGGCCGCTCGGGGTGCGCAGGGCCTGCTCCATGGCGGCGCGCAGCGCGTCGGAGCGCGACTCCCCCTCCACCACCGGGAGCGCCAGCAGCGCGTGCATCCGGGTGATGACGGCGAACAGCTCCCCCGCCAGCGCCGGGGCGGTGGCCGTCGCCGCGGCCTCCTCCAGGTAGGGCTCCCACCACGGGCCCGCCCCCTCGTCCTCCGGGGCGGCGAACCCCCGGCGCAGCCGACGGCGCACCTCGTGCGCGGTCTCCGGGTCCCCGACCCCCAGGCCCGCGCGCCAGACCCGCTCGGCGCCGTCGGGCTCCCCGCGCAGGGCGAGCAGCCCGGCGAGGAGTTCCACCGCCGAGGCCGAGGTCCCCGCGTCCGGGGCGGGCGCGTCCCGCTCCCCCTCGCCCGGGTCGACGATCGCGCCGACGTCGGCGATGGCGTGTTCGAGGTGGGCCGCCGCGCGCAGCAGGCGCAGGCCGGGGTCGTCCGCGACCGAGAGCCCCCGCTCGACGGCCGCGGAGGCGGCGCCCGGCAGCCCCCGGCCGAGCAGGCGGCCCGCCAGGTCCCGGGCCGCCTCGACGACGGTGGCCGCGTGCAGGCGGCCGATCGGGTCGGAGCCGCGCGGGAGGCGAAGGGCCGCCTCCCAGTGCTCCTCGGCCGCTCCGGGGTCCCCGCGGTCCTCCGCCGACCTCGCCAGACCGTAGTGGGCCACGGCGGCGTAGGAGGGGTCCCCCAGGTCGACGAGCCTGCGCCAGACGCCCTCGGCCTCGACGTGCTCGCCCTCCTGTTCGAGGGACAGGCCGAGGTGGTAGGCGGCGCGCGGGGCGTACCGGGGGTCGCCGGTGGCCACCGCCCCGCGGGCGGCCTCACGGGAGGCGGGGAGGTCCCCCCGCTGATCCTCGACCACGGCCAGGCCCAGCAGGGCGCGGGCGAGCACCCGCGGGTGCGGGTCCGCGGCGACGGCTCTGCGGTAGAGCTTGGCGGCGCGCTTGAGGTGGCCGTTCTCGGCGAGGTCCTGGGCCTGGTCGCACACGTCGGCGGCTTCCTGGGCGGAGACCGCGTCGGTCTCCCCGGTGTCCTGGGGATCGGCGGCCGGGGGCGGGTCGGCGGGGCCAGAGCGTGCGGGATGTCCGGACGTCGTGGTCATTGCTTCCGCTTTCCATGGGGGCGGCGGGTCTCGCGGTGGGACGCGGGACCGGGTCGCCGCAACTCTAACGCGGCTCACACCCGGAGGCGGCGGCCCTGTGGGGATGTCGGTCCGGTGCTCGTCCCCTCACCGGACGGGGCACTTGCCCATGCGGTGCCTTTACGACGTAGATTCACTTCCGGGGGCACCCGGCCCGGACACGCGGAGGGGCGCCGGTCCGCGGACCGGCGCCCCCCGTCCGTCCCGCTCGCCTACATCGCGAAGGCCTCCGGCGGCGGGCAGGAGCAGACCAGGTTGCGGTCGCCGTAGGCCTGGTCGATACGGCCGACCGGCGGCCAGTACTTGTCCGTGCGCAGCGACGGCAGCGGGTACGCGGCCTCTGCCCGGGTGTAGCCGTGCTCCCACTTCTCGGCGGTGACCGCCTCGGCGGTGTGCGGGGCGTTGCGCAGGGGGTTGTCCTCGGCGTCCCACTCCCCGCCGGCCACCCGGTCGATCTCGGCGCGGATCGCGATCATCGCCTCCACGAACCGCTCCAGCTCGGCGAGGTTCTCGCTCTCGGTCGGCTCCACCATGAGGGTGCCGTTGACCGGGAAGGACATCGTCGGGGCGTGGAACCCGTAGTCCATGAGGCGCTTGGCCACGTCCTCGTTGCTGATCCCGCTGGCCTTCTGGAGCGGGCGGATGTCGATGACGCACTCGTGGGCCACCAGGCCCCCCGCACCGGTGTAGAGGACCGGGAAGTACGGCTCCAGCCGCTTGGCCAGGTAGTTCGCGGACAGGACCGCGACCTCGGTGGCCGAGCGCAGGCCCTCCTCCCCCATCATCCGGACGTACGCCCAGGAGATGGGCAGGATGCCCGCCGAACCGAACGGCGCGGCCGAGACCGGTCCCACCCCCGTGTGCGGGCCCGCCTCGGACTGGGCCGGGTGGTTGGGCAGGAAGCCGGCCAGGTGCGAGCGGACCGCGACCGGCCCCACACCCGGGCCCCCGCCCCCGTGCGGGATGCAGAACGTCTTGTGCAGGTTGAGGTGGCTGACGTCGGCGCCGAACTCGCCCGGCTTGGCCCAGCCGAGGAGCGCGTTGAGGTTGGCGCCGTCGACGTACACCTGGCCGCCGGCCTCGTGGACCAGGCGGCACACCTCGGTGATGGTGTCCTCGTACACACCGTGCGTGGACGGGTAGGTGACCATGATCGCGGCCAGGTCGTCCGCGTGCTCGGCGGTCTTGGCGCGCAGGTCGTCCAGGTCGACGTTGCCGTTGTCGTCGCAGGCGACGACGGCCACGCGCATACCCGCCATCACGGCGCTCGCGGCGTTGGTGCCGTGCGCGGAGCTGGGGATGAGGCACACGTCGCGGTGGGCCTCGCCGCGCGAGCGGTGGTAGCCCCGGATGGCGAGCAGTCCGGCGAACTCGCCCTGGGACCCGGCGTTGGGCTGGAGGGACACGGCGTCGTAGCCGGTGACCTCGGCCAGCCAGGCCTCCAGGTCGCGGATCACGGTCATGCTCCCGGCGGCCTGGTCGATCGGCGCGAACGGGTGCAGGCCCGCGAACTCGGGCCAGGTGACGGGTTCCATCTCCGTGGTCGAGTTGAGCTTCATGGTGCACGAGCCCAGCGGGATCATCGTGCGGTCCAGGGCCAGGTCTCGGTCGGACAGGCGGCGCATGTAGCGCAGCAGGGAGGTCTCGCTCCGGTGGGTGTTGAACACCGGGTGCGCGAGGTAGTCGACCTCCCTGGCCAGCTCGGCGGGGAGGCGTGCGGCCTCCGGGTCCACGTCGGGGAGGCCCTTGGCGGAGCCCCGCTCGGCCTCGCCGAAGGCCGCCAGCACCGCCTCCAGGTCGGCCACGGAGGTGGTCTCGTCCACGCTCACGCCGACCGTGTGCTGGTCGACGGGGAGGAGGTTGTACCCGGCCTCCAGTGCGGTCTCCACGACGCGGGCGGCGCTGGGCACGCGCACGCGCAGGGTGTCGAAGTAGGCGGAGTGGACGATCTCGAAACCGCGCTCGACGAGGGCGTCGGCCAGCGCCGCGGTGCGGGTGTGCACCTGGCGGGCGATCGCGCGCAGGCCGTCGGGGCCGTGGTAGACCGCGTACATCCCCGCCATGACGGCCAGGAGCACCTGCGCGGTGCAGATGTTGCTGGTGGCCTTCTCGCGGCGGATGTGCTGTTCCCGGGTCTGGAGGGCGAGCCGGTAGGCGGGCTTGCCCGCGTTGTCCACCGAGACCCCGACCAGGCGGCCGGGCAGCTGGCGGCGCAGCTTCTCCCCGACGGCCATGTAGCCGGCGTGCGGGCCCCCGAAGCCGAGCGGGACGCCGAAGCGCTGGGTGGAGCCGACCGCGATGTCGGCGCCGAGGTCGCCCGGGCTGCGCAGCAGGGTCAGGGCGAGGATGTCGGCGGCCACCACCGCGAGGGCCCCCCGCTCGTGGGCCGCGGCGATGACGTCGCCCGGGTCGCGCACGGCGCCGCCGGAGCCCGGGTACTGGACGAGGACGCCGAAGGCGTCGCCCTGGGGAAGGCCCTGCGTCAGGTCGGCGACGACGACCTCGATGCCCAGGGGTTCGGCGCGGGTGCGCAGGACCTGGAGGGTCTGCGGGAAGACGTCGGCGTCGACGACGAAGACGTCGGCCTTGCTCTTGGAGGCCCGGCGGGCCAGCGTCATGGCCTCGGCCGCCGCGGTGGACTCGTCCAGCAGGGAGGCGCCCGAGACCGGCAGGCCGGTCAGGTCGCAGACCATGGTCTGGAAGTTGAGCAGGGCCTCCAGGCGGCCCTGGGAGATCTCGGGCTGGTAGGGCGTGTAGGCCGTGTACCAGGCCGGGTTCTCCATGATGTTGCGCAGGATGACCGGCGGGGTGAAGGTGCCGTAGTAGCCCTGGCCGAGCAGGGAGGTGCGCACGTCGTTGCGCGCGGCCAGGTCGCGGAGTTCGGCCAGGGCCTCGGCCTCCCCGATCGCGTCGGGGAGGGCGAGCGGGGCGCTGCTGCCGGGGCCGGTGAGGATGGACTCCGGTACGGCCGCCGCCATGAGCTCGGCGGTGGAGCCGTGGCCGACCGTCTTGAGCATCTCCTGGATCTCGGCCGGGGTGGGGCCGATGTGGCGGTCGGCGAACACCCGGGCGGGCGCGCCGGGGGTGTTCACGGGCTGATCGGGCACGGAGACCTCCTGGTGACAGGGCCGAGTCGACTCGGCGGTGTTCCTCACGGTCTCCCCCTCTGTCACCGGGCACGGACGTGCCCCGGCTTCAGAGCGGCCTCCTCCGCGCGGTCCGTGGTGCCTGAGAGGTTACTGGGGAGTATTGCCCCGTCGGCGCCCCTGTCGGGGTCTCTCCCGCGCGGTATTGACAGCCTGCTGACGCTATGTACGCATGTGGGGACAGGGCGAATTCCACCCTTCGTCCCTGTTGTGAGTACGACGGTACTCGATCATCACCGCAGGCGCAGAGCCCGCCCACGCGTTTCGGCCACCTGTGCGCACCGGTGTGCACAGGGGTGCGCCACCTGTCGGGGGGGGTCCGCGTACACCCCTGCCTTGCCGGTGCGGTCGCCGGAACGGTCCCCGCCGCCGACGGGGCGGCCTCGGGCGCCGGGTCCCCGCGCCCGGGGCCTCGACGGCGGACCGGTCGGGCGGCCGCTCCCTGCTCGGCCCCCGGGCACACCGCAGGCCCGCGGTCGCCCGGGCACGGGCCGGGCACGGCACGGTCGGGGAACGGCTCTCGAATGCCTGCCTGCTCCGGCGCGCGCGGGCGGCACCGGTGGATGCCCGGAGGCCCCCGGGGTCAGCCCGTCCGGCGCTCCCTGCGCCGCCTGGCGAGTTCGTCCACCGGCGGGGGTGCGGAGGGGAGCTCGGTCCGCTCCTCGTCGGGGACCACGCCCAGTGCCTCCTCCAGCTCACGCCACACGTGGGCCAGCGCCAGGCCGAACATGCCCTGGCCGCGCTGCATGAGGTCCACGACCTCGTCGGGGGAGGTGCACTCGTAGACGCTGACGCCGTCGCTCATGAGGGTGATGCGGGCCAGGTCGGGGGCGGGGCGTCCGCGCAGGTGGTCCACCGCGGTCCGGATCTGCTGCAGCGATATGCCCGTGTCCAGCAGCCGCTTGGCCACCTTGAGCATCAGGATGTCGGGCAGGCTGTACAGGGGGGCGTTCTGGGCTCCGGTACGCACGCTCGGCTCGACCAGGCCGGTTCTCGCCCAGTAGTCGAGCTGACGGTAGGTGATCCCGGCGGCGGTACACGCCGCTGGGCCCCGATACCCGACGTCCATAGGCCGCGCCACCACGTCCTCTTCGCACAGTAGGCCCTGCTGCCCCGCTAGCCGCAGCGCGGACCGCCTGTCATGGGGATTCCGCTTGCCGCTCGCTACCGCCACGCCGACCTCCGGCTTCTCGTCCCGCGGCGGCCTCGACAGGGGATATCCACTCAGGGGATGGGTGCGCCGCGGGTTCCACTGCACTGACGGTAGGACTACCGACCGGCAGCGTCAACGACAGGACCCGGCGCGTCGCCAAGTGCGCGCGCCGTTGGTGCCCCGGGGCCCGCCCGGAGGCGCCCTGTGCGCCTCCACGGGTTTCGGCCCTGACCGCCACGGTCACTTCCCCAGCCCAATCTATCACCGGCACGTCGGACAAAGCCGCAGGTCGCAGCTGTGTCCCTTCTGCTTCCACGCTGGTCGGAGCCCTCGCCGCACGGACCCCGCAGCGGTCTATTCGGCCTTCCTGCCGAAGTCCTCGGGCGAGATGTTGTCCAGGAACTCCCGGAACGCCTCGACCTGGTCCTCCTGCTCGTCCGGGATCGGCATCCCGGCCTCGGCGATCACGTCCTCGTGGGCGTAGATCGGCGCACCCGTGCGTAAGGCGAGGGCGATGGAGTCGGAGGGGCGGGCGCTGACCTCCACGCCGTTGCTGAAGACCAGCTCGGCGTAGAAGATGCCGTCGCTGAGACCGGTGATGTTCACCGTGGTGAGGCCGGTGTCCAGGGCGTCCAGGACATCCCTGAACAGGTCGTGGGTGAGCGGCCTGGCCGGCGCGACGCCCTGTTGCGCCAGCGCGATCGCGGTCGCCTCCACGCCGCCGATCCAGATCGGCAGGTAGCGGTCCCCCTCGGATTCCTTGAGCAGGACTATCGGCTGGTTCGAGGGCATCTCGACCCGGACGCCGACAACCTCCATGTGCTTCACAGCGGCTCCGTCCCACGCGTCGTCATACCGGATGGGCGCTCGTCACCTGACCGCCGTCGGATTCAGGACCCGAAGGCGAAATCGGCACCCTTCGTTACAAAGCTCTCCGGCGGCGGGGGGCCGCAAACCTCATCGGCCCGCCCGCCGCCGTCGTCCGTGGTCAGCGACCCCTCAGCGGCGCGGCTTGGTCAGCAGAACCATGCGGAACTTGCCGATCTGGATCTCGTCCCCACCACCGAGTTGGGCCTCGTCGACCGGCTCACGGTTGACGTAGGTGCCGTTGAGGCTGCCCACGTCGCGGACGCCGAACCCGTCGCCGCGGCGGAAGAACTCCACGTGGCGTCGGGACACGGTGACGTCGTCAAGGAAGATGTCACTGTTGGGATGCCGTCCGGCGGTGGTCACGTCGCTGTCCAGCAGGAAGCGGCTTCCCGCGTTGGGGCCACGCCTGACAACGAGCAGCGCCGTGCCCGGAGGCAGGGCGTCGGCGTTGGCGGGGTCGTCACCGCCCAGCTCGTCGCCGGACTCCTCCTCCTCCAGGGCCTGTATCCCCGAGATGGAGATGGTGGACGTGACGTCTCCGGCGGCGTCCCCACCCGAACCGGGTCGGGGGCCCTGCTGTTCGGCCCTGCGGACGGGGGTTCCACAGTGGGAGCAGAAACGGGCATCATCCGCAACGGCGTGACCGCACTGCGTGCAGTAAACGCTCGACATAGGTCGGCTCGGCCTCCTACCGCACGGGGCGGTGCTTGATTCGGCTGATCGGTGACACGTCCCGGGTCCCGCGCGGACACCTGGTCCACACGTCGCCCGGCACGTGGTGGGGCGGTTCGCTGTCGCGGCAGCGGTGCGCCTCACACGGTCGGTCGCTAGGTCTCATCCCCCGTGTCGTACTCCTCGTCACCCCCGGTCAGGGTGTCCGCCGTTGCCGGGATACCCGGTCCGGTGGGCGACGCGGCGCTCCAGGGAACACTCGACTTTAAACCATATCCCTGTCCAGGAAGGGTTTCGCTCCTCCTCGGCCTGCCGTAGGCGCCCCGGCCGCTCGTGCGGCGCGGGGATCGGTGGACCCGGCGCCCGGGGCGCCGCCTCCACCGGTGGCCGGCCTCGGGACAGTGAAACACCTGTCCTGATGCTGATGCTCCTCCGGGGGATTTGGTTCTCGGTGAACCCCCACGGATTCGCACTGCCGTCATCGGACGGCCTCAACCTGGCGATATGTCCATTTTATCCCTCAAAAGGGCGGCCCGGAGGGCCGTGACCGCCCCGGGCGCGACGCACGGGCGGGGACGGGGGGACCGCCCTCGCCCGCGCGTCGCACCGGTCAGCCCTCGGCCCGTTCGACCACGGCCGCCCACTCGTCCAGCAGGCGGTGAGCGGTGTCGGAGTCGGGACCTTCGGCCCAAAGATGGGTCACGGCCTCCGCCGTGTCCGGGAGGACGAGCGCCCAGCTGCCGTCGGACTCCAGGACGCGGACGCCGTCCGTGGTGTCCAGCCGACGGTCCCCAGCCGCCTCCACGACGGCGCGCATGACGCTCCCCTTGACCGCCCAGGGGGTGGGCACCGAACGGCGCAGGAGGTGCGCCTGGGGGATCGCCCGGTCGATCTGGCTCAGCGAGCGGCGGTCCCTGGCCACCAGTCCCAGCAGCCGGACGAACGCGGCGATGCCGTCGCTGGTCGGGCTGAACTCGGGGACGACGAAACCGCCCCGGCCGTCCCCGGCCAGAACGACGTCCTCGCCCCCGCTCTGGACCGCCTTGGTGAGTTCGCCCGTGGCTGTGGCGGTCCAGTGCACCTCGACCCCGTGCGCGGCCGCCACCGTCTCGGCGACCCGGGTCGTGGTGACGGGAAGCGCCACCCGGCCTCCCCCGCGCTCGGCGCAGACCAGCTCCAGGACGACCAGCAGGGCGCGGTCGTTGTCGACCAGCTCGCCGTTGCCGTCCACGATGGCCAGCCGTTCGGCCACGGGGTCGAAGCGCACCCCGAAGTCGGCTCCCGACCCCGAGACGAGCTCGCCCAGCCGCTCCAGGTCGCGGTTCTGCTTGGCGACGGTGTCGGTGGGCGAGGCCTCGTCGAGCCGGTTGTTGACCGTGAGGACGTCCACGCCGATCCGCCCCAGCAGGGAGGGGAGGATGAGCGAGCCGCTGCCGCCCGCGCAGTCGACGACCACCTTGAGCCCGGCCTCGGCGACCCCCGAGGTGTCGACCGAGCGCAGCAGGTCGTGCGAGTAGTTCTCGACACCGCGCGAGGGGAAGGTGAGCTCCCCGATCTCCCCGGGGAAGGCCCTGCGGTACTCGGCGCGGGAGAAGACCCGGTCGAGCTTGCGCTGGGCCGCCGGCGACAGGTCGGCCCCGCCCCCGTCCAGGAAGAGGATGTCCACCGACTCCGGGTCGCCCGGGGTGGTGCGGAGCGTGATGCCTCCGCTGACCCCGCTCTGGGAGGTGTGGAAGCGCGCCACGGGCAGCGGCACCACCTCCAGGTCGCGCACGTCGATGGCGGCGGCCGTGAGCGCGCTGATCACCGCGCGCTTGAGCGTCCGGGCGGCCCGGGACACGTCACGGGACGTGGTGACGAGCGCGCCCTTCTTCAGGGTGGTGGCGTAGGCGTTGGCCAGGCGCACCGCCAGTTCGGGGGTGATCTCGACGTTGATCAGCCCGGACACGCCGCGGGGGCCGAACAGCGAGCGCTGCCCGCGCGACTCCCAGATGACGTTGGTGCTGACGACCGCGCCGGCCTCGATGGTCTTGAAGGGGTAGACCTTGACGTCGGCGTTGACGTAGGCCTCGGACTCGATGACGCAGTCCTCGCCGACGATCGCCCCCTCCTCGATCCGGGCGGCGGCCATGACGTCGGTGTTCTTGCCGACGACGCAGCCGCGCAGGTTGGCGCCCCGGCCGACGAAGACGTTGTCGTGCAGGACCGTGCGGTGGCAGAAGGCCTCGGACCGCACCACGGCGTTGCTGCCGACCACGGTGAACTCGCGCAGCTCCGCGCCCGCCTCGACCTTGGCGTAGTCGCCGATGAAGAGCGGGCCCTTGAGGATCGCGCGGGGGTCGACCTCCGACCCCTCGCCGACCCACACCCCGGGAGAGACCTCGAAGCCGTCGATGTCGACGTCCACCTTGCCGGACAGCACGTCGGCCTGTGCGCTCAGGTAGCTCTCGTGGGTGCCCACGTCCTCCCAGTAGCCGTCGGCGATGTAGCCGTAGAGGGGCTCGCCCTCCTCCAGGAGCTGGGGGAAGACGTCGCCCGACCAGTCGACCACCTCCCCCTCGGCGACCCGGTCCAGGACGTCCGGCTCCATGATGTAGATGCCGGTGTTGACGGTGTCGGAGAAGACCTGGCCCCAGGTGGGCTTCTCCAGGAAGCGCTGGATCCGGCCCTGCTCGTCGACGATGATGATGCCGAACTCCAGCGGGTTGGGGACCCGCTTGAGCGCGATGGTGACCTTGGCGCCGCTCTCCTTGTGGAAGCGCACCATGTCGGTGAGGTCGATGTCGGTGAGCGCGTCGCCGGAGATGACGATGAACGGCTCCCCGCGCAGGTGCTCCTCCGCGTTCTTGACGCTGCCCGCGGTGCCGAGGGGGACCTCCTCGGCGACGTAGTGGAGCTTCATCCCGAGCTCCTCGCCGTCCCCGAAGTAGTTGCGGATGAGGGTGGCCAGGAACTGGACGGTGACCACGGTCTCGGTGAAACCGTGCTTGCGCAGCAGGCGGAGCACGTGCTCCATGATGGGCTTGTTGACCACCGGAAGCAGGGGTTTGGGCTGGTTGGCGGTCATGGGGCGGAGGCGGGTCCCCTCGCCGCCGGCCATCACGACGGCCTTCATGGGAGGCGCCTGAAAAGCGCTCTCCGGGGTTTCCTCGTGGGTGCTCATCGCCGGTGCCTCCGTAGGACGGTGCCGTGGGAGGACGCGGCGGGGGACGGGTTCTCGGAGCGCGCGCCGTGGCGCGCGGTGGGACATGTTCTCATGACGGAGACGACACTCCCTTTCGATCCGACAGGACTCGCGGTGAGCCGGTCCGTCGGTGGATCAGGGTCCGGTCCGTCCCTGATCCGGGCGGCTCGGCCGGTCCGAGCCTTCGGCTACCGCTCCAGGATCGCCGTCAGCGGCCGCCGATGTGGCTGGATCGGGTCGATCCGTGTCGTGGCCGCGGACGTGGTCGCTGTCTCCGGCGACCGGTCGGTCCCCGTGGTGATCAGCGCTTTCGTCGCGGCGGGTCTGGGCCATCAGGCGCAGGCCCTGTACGGCGTAGAGCAATCCGGCCCACCAGTAGAGAGCAGTTCCCCAGAGCGCGAAGGCCCAACCTATAATTCTCGCCACATCCGCCACGGTGGACTCGTAGCCCGCGATGAAAAGCAGGGGGAACGAGTAGAGGAGGCACAGCGTGGCGGCCTTCCCGGCGAAGTTCACCGGGAGGGGCCCGTAGCCGAAGTGGCGCAGGAGCGGCAGCGCGCCGAGGATGAGGACGTCGCGCAGGACGAGGATGGCCATCAGCCACCACGGGACGATGTCCCGGATCACCAGGCCGAGCAGCGCGGCGAAGATGTAGAGCCGGTCGGCGAGCGGGTCGAGGACCGTGCCCAGGCGCGAGGTCTGGTTCCAGGCGCGGGCGATCTTGCCGTCGAGCCAGTCGCTGAGCCCGGCGAAGCCGAGCACCAGCAGCGCCCACCAGTCGGCCTGGGGTACCAGGACGAGCCAGAGGAACAGCGGCACGCCCAACAGCCGGAGCATGCTCAGCAGGTTGGGAACCGTCCAGATGCGGTCACTGACCGCCGGGCTGGCCACATCGCCCCCCGCCTCGAGTCTGCCATCTTCCGCGGATCGCCCCATGGCGCCCACGATAACGGGCGGGTGGGTCGTTTCCCGCCATCACGGGGGCCGACGGCCCCGACGTGGCCCGAGGGACGATCGTCCGCCAATCGTACCGTGTACGTTTTGGGCCTTTTACCAGCGCAGTGTCTGTTTCGGAAAGCACGGACGCGTATCCGGCCGCCTCCGGCCACGGCGCCCGCTCCCTCCCACGGGTTCCAACGAAGGGGCCTCCCCCGGGGTTCCCGGCCGCATGGGCCTCCCCCGGCGCGGCCGCTCCCCCGGACACCGCGGGGGCCGCTAGAGCGTGAGGATGCGGTCGGCCGCGCGGCGGCCCGACAGCAGGGCGCCGTGCACCGTGGCGGTGTGCTCGATCTCGGTCGCCTCCCCCGCGAAGAACAGGCTGTCCCCCACCGGGTTGTCGAGCGCCACCCGGTCCGCGTCGCCCGAGCCGACGGCCGTGTAGGAGAAGGCGCCCCGCGCGAACGGGTCGTCCCCCCAGTGGGTCACCAGGTGGTCCACCGGGTCCGGCGCCTTGCGGAACATGCCGCGCAGGGTGGCCATCGCGTGCTCGACCACCTCGCCGTCCTCCTTCCCCTCCAGGAACCGGGCCGCGTTGCCGCCGTTGCGGCTGACCAGGACCGGCGCCCCGAGGACCCGCTGTCCCGCGTACCAGTGGAACCAGGTGCCCTCCTCCGCGCCCAGGTGGACGATGACCTCCGCGTCGCCCCAGAACACCTCGTCGAAGCGCAGGAACAGCTTCTCCAGGCTGCCGTTGCCCAGGCGCTCGACGGCGTCCCGCTTCTCCTGGGGCAGCGGGGGGTCGAACCCGACCTGCCCGGCCTTGAGGACGCCCAGGGGCACGGTGACCAGGACGCGGTCGGCCGTCAGGGTCCTCTCCCCCTCGGGGGTGTCGACCCACACCCTGGCGCCGTCGCCGCCGTGGCCCACCGACAGCACGACGTGCTCCAGGCGCACGTCCAGACCGCGCGCCAGGTGGTCGGTGATCCGGTCCATCCCGTCGGGGAAGACCACGTCGTCACCGCTGAACTCGTGCCGGGCGGCGACCGCTGAGAAGGCGATCTCCTCCGCGTCCGCGCCGTGGTCGCTCTCGGCGATGCGGTGCACGATCTCGTCGGCGTCGCGGGCGCGGGCGCGTACCAGGTTGGCGTCGTAGAGGGCCTGCTTGATGCCCTCCTCCATCGACTCCTGGGGGTTGGCGCCCACGGTCCCCCAGTACATGTGCTCCTGGAGGAGGTGGACGTCCTCCATGTTGCGGCGGTGGCGGTCGAAGAGCAGCCTCCGCCCCTTGGGGTCGTAGGCGGTCTCGGTGGACCTGTTGAACACGGCGGTGCGCAGACCGATCTCGTTGACCAGGTCGGCGAGGGGGTTGTTCTCCTCGCCCCGCATCCAGGAGGCGCCCACGTCCAGCGTCGTGGAGCCGCCCCAGTCGCGCACAGAGTGGATGCGCCCGCCGGTGCGGTCGCGGCCCTCCAGGACGGTGACGCGCTCCCCCTCCCGCGCCAGGCGGTCCGCTGCGGCGAGTCCGGCCATGCCGGCGCCCACCACGACGGTGTGGCCGCGCCCGGGGCCCGCCTCGCGCCCGCGCGGTTCGACCTGCTCGCTCCCGGCCTCCCGTCCGGCGTCCTCCCCCTGCGTGTTCTCCCCGCCCGCGTCACCCGGGTCAGTCATGGAACTCCCCCTCCGTGCCGGTGACCGACACGAGCGACTGTAGGCGGTCCCCGGGCCGCGCCCGGGGACGACACCCCGCCCTCGGTCGGAACCGCTCGGCCCCGGCTCCGGTCAGGAGCCGGAGGGCTCCCCGTCCTCGTCCTCCAGTTCGATCCTCTCCCTGCGGCGCTCACCCTGGACGTGCTCCTCACGGGTGACGTCGCGCTTGCGGACGTGGACCTCCTCGACGGGCACGCGCTCCTTGGAGACGACCGGCCGCTCCTCGTAGAGCGTGAAGGTCTGATCCTCCTCGTGCATGTCCCCGGCGTCGTCGGCCCTGGTCTCGTCGGTCACCGGACGGCGCTCCATCTGGAGCTCGTCGTGATGGAGCGGGACCGTCTCGTCGTACTGCTCGGTCTCCACGTACTTGTGGAGCCTGGCGTGGCCGGCCTCGCGGCGCTCCACACCGATGTCCACACGCTCCTCGGAGCGGACCATGGAGATGTCGTCCGCCTCGGGCCGGCCCGTGTCGCCGGCCGCCCCGGCGGTTCCCGCGGTACCAGCCGCGCCGGCGCGGCCCCCCATGCCCGCCGGGGGAACGCCGCCCGCGCGCTCGCCGCCGGAGGCGTCCGCGCTGCCGTGGCGGGCGTAGTAGTCGCGGACCAGCCGCTCCTCCTCAGGGGAGATGTGCCTGTCCGCGTCGATGTTCGGGGCGTCCTTCACCGTGGACTTGTCGAAGGGCACCTGGATGTCCTCCTCCTTGGGCCGGGAGCCCTGGAGGGGCACGAGGGTCTCGTTGCGGCCGAAGAGGCCGGTCTCGACCGACACCCAGCTCGGCTCGTTCGTCTCGTCATCCAGGTAGACCTGCTTGATCTTGCCGACGTTGTGGCCCTCCTCGTCCAGGACGTGGTGCCCGATGAGATCTCCGGGTGCGCGGTCGCGTGCCATGGTCCCTCCCCTTCTCTGCGGTCCCCCGCCGGAACACCGGGTGTCCCGGCCTCGTACGACCTCACCCCTACCCCTCGTGGCCTGCGGGAAGAGCCGTGAAAGGGAGCCGCTAACGGGCCGAGGCCGAGAATTGAGCAGAAGTTTTTCCCGGCCTCCCGTCCTTGACCCGCGCGAGGGGTGCCGCTGTCCTCCATGGACGTTCGACCACGACCGGTCACTCTTGGCATGCGGACGAACACGCACGGACACACTCCAGGGGTCCCCGCCCGAACCGTCCGAAGGAATCCGCCGTGCGCCCAGCCGTGGCCGTCCCGCTGGCCGTCCTGTTGCTCGCCTGTCCCGCCGCCGGCTCCACCCGTGCCGTGGGGCCGGGCGCGGTCGTGGAACTGTCCGCCGACCGGCTCGCGACGGCCCTGCCCGTGGCGGCGGCCAAGTGGCACAGCGGCGACCCGGTCGACTCCCCCGAACGCGAGAGGGAGGTCCTGGCCGCGGCCGAGCGCCACGCGTCGGCGCTCGGGGTGGAGCCGGAGTCCGTCGCGGCGGTGGTGCGCGACCAGATCGAGGCGAACAAGACGGTTCAGCGGAGCCTGCACGCCCGATGGCACGCGGACCCCGGCGGCGGACCGGGAACGGAACCCGACCTCTCCCGGGTCCGGGCCGAACTGGACCGGCTCACCCCCGAGCTGGTGCGTGCGCTGGCCGACGCCGGCCCCGCCCTGCGCTCGCCGGACTGCGGGGCGGACCTCGCCCGGAGCACCCGGGAGGTCGCGGACGAGCGGGGGCTCGACCGGGTCGGCACAGCGGCCCTGGCACGCTCCCTGGCCTCGGTCTGCCCCTGACCCGTGCCCGGCCCGAGGGCGCCGGGGCGACGGAGGAGGGAGGCGACGGCTGGGCCCTGCCCCCGGGGCTCCGGGAGCGGGGTGCGGGCCCGAGGGGGACATAGGCCGGGGAGGGCGCGCGGGGGCGCGTGCGCGCACCCGCGCCCTCGGGGCCGGGGCCGTGGGCCTACAGGGGGCCGGCCACGTAGGCCTCCAGGCGGGGCCCGTCCGGCAGCCGCCCCCAGAGCGCCCAGGCGAGCATGCGGTGCAGGCCGTCCAGGTGGGTCAGGGCGTCCGTGCGTTCGAGCCTCTCGTAGTAGGGGTGGTCCACGGCCGAGGAGCTCAGGAAGACGGGACTGGGGTCGGCCGCGGCGTGCCAGGCCAGCTTCCCCCAGCACACCGGGTTGCTCTCGGTGTAGCGGCCCTCCCACGAGGAGAGGGTGGCCACGGCGTCGGCCACGGTCGTCCCCTCGGGGTCGACCAGCACCAGCTCGCCGCCCTCCCCCGTGTGCCAGGGCAGGACCGTCGCCAGGACGTCCTCGCGGTCCAGGGCGACCCTGTGCCACGTGCCGCCCAGCTGGCGGGAGGCGAGGTCGAGGATCCCCTCCGCGTACTCGTTGGTGCGCCGGGAGACCTCGTCGCTCACGGGGTGGGTGGCGCGGAAGCGCCGGAGCACGTCGTCGGGGGTGACGGTCGCGATGGTCTTCACGGGCTCGGCTTCCTCCGTTCCGCGCCCGACGGGGGCCGGGCGTCGAGTGCGTAGAAGGATAGACGGCCCGGGGCGCGGCCGGGAGCCCGTCCGGAGCGGTCCGGCGGGCCCCCGGCTTCGTCGCCGGACGGGATCAGCAGGTGTTGTCCCGGCTGTTGTCCCAGGTGATGTTCCGGACGACCGTGCCCGCCGCGCACGGGTTCTCGTTGAGCGCGGTGTTCACCAGCCTCAGGTTCTCGAACGTGATGTCCGAGGTGTTGGCGAACTCGGAGCGGGCGGCGATCCGGATGCCGCCGGGACCGGCGATCGTCCCGCCGTCCTCGGCGATGGTGACGTTGTGGCAGTTCTCGACCAGGACGGCGTTGCTCCCGGTCTGCGCGATGTCGACGCGCTCGATCACCGCGCCTCCGCTCTCGGAGACGCAGAAGATCCCGCGGCCGCCTCCCCGGGCGCGCACCTCGCCGACCCGGATGTTGTCCGGGTATCCGTTCCCGATCCGCCCGTTGCGGTTGGCCATGCGGAAGGCGGCGTAGCCGGTGCCCGTTCCGGCGTCCACCGCGTCCACTAGGCCGACGTCGGCGTTGACCGTGTTGTTGAGGAGCAGACCGGAGTACCCGGTGTCGCGGGCGGTGACGGTGCCGATGCTGAGCCCGTCGACGCTGTAGGTCTCCACACCGTGGTTGTTCGTGCCGGAGACGTAGACGTCGTCGATGGTGATGTCGCGGGTGGTGCGCGCGGCGTCGCTGCCCCGGCTGTCGACGCGTATGCCCAGGCCCGAGGAGAGGCGCAGGTCGATCTGGCCGAGGTGCACCTGCTGGGAGCCCCGCACGAAGACCCCGAAGTAGGGGGCGCCGGTGACCGACAGGTGGGGCACGGAGACGTTCTGGGCGTTGCGCACCCGTACCGGGGCGTGGTCCGCGGCGACCGCGCCGGAGACGTGGATGGTGCCGCAGACCTCCAGGGAGGTGTGGCTCGGCAGGTCGAGCGAGGCGTTGCCCGGGACGGTGCCCGACTGCCACACCACCACGCGCTCCTGGGAGGAGCGGCCGGGGGTGAGGCTGCCGACGGCCGTGCGCATGGCGGTGAGCATGTCACCGCCCTCGTAGAGGACGGTGCCGCCGTTGCGCGCGACCCAGGTGGAGCCGAGCAGGTAGGCCTCGGCGTCGAAGCCGCTGTCGCCGCACGCGGCGGCCGCGGTGCTTCGGTCGCTGCCCGCGTTCCGGATGTCGTGGGGCTCGGGTGCGGCCGGCGCCTGAACGGCCGCGGCGGCCGTTCCCAGGGCGAGGCCGGCGGCGAGCGCCGCGTTCAGCAGGAGGCGGCGGGCGCGTCGTCGCGGTCCGGCGGCGCGGGTCCGGCCGCGCCCTCCGGTGGTGGGGGTGGGTGTCATCGGTGCTTCTCCTGTGCGAACTCCGGGACGGCTGCGTCCCGGGAGGGGTGAGCGGGGACAGGGAGCGCTCCCAGGAGTCCGGAACCTAACACGGAAAGCGCATTCCGGGTAGCCGTGCAACTACGCACGGAACACGGGTCTGGCCACGGAGACAGGGGTTCTGGCACAATCCGTCCCATGCACAACAGCCGAGAGGACCGTGCCGCGTAGGCGGCCGGGAGACATCCGCTCCGGGGCCCCGCCCCGGGAACGACGACGACACACCGCGATCGACGGCCTCTCCGGACCCGCGATGGCCGAGATCTCGCGGCTCGAACACCGGCACCCGGAGATGTCCCCGGGGTGGACGCGCGAGCTGGTCGGGATCTGGCGGCGGTTCGTGCGCACCCCGCACCACCGGCTGTGGGAGGAGCGCGACGACAGCTGCGGCGTAGGGGAGTGCTGCGGCGACCCCCACGAGGCCCGCGTCCTGCTGGAGGCCGTGGCCCACCGCATGACCTCCCGCCGTGCCCGTGAGTTCCGGGCCCTCCTCCGGACCCTGGACGACCTCTACTGACGGCCGGGGACCGGCGCCCCCGGCCGCGCCCGGGTCAGACCAGGCGTCCGTCCCGGGCGACCACGCGCCCGGCCCGGACGACCGTCCGGCGCTGGGGGAGGTCCACCACGACCTGCGGCAGGCACTCCCCGTCCACCAGCAGGAAGTCGGCGGGAGAGCCAACGGCCAGGTCGGCGGCGGGCAGCCCCACCACCTCCGCGCCGGAGTGCGCGGCGGTGAGGTAGGCGTCGGACAGCTCCCCGTCCAGGCGCGAGCTCAGCGCCCTGGCCATCATGTGGGCGCGGTGGAGCATGTCCGCGTCCCCGAAGGGGCTCCAGGAGTCGCGGACACCGTCCGAGCCGACGCCCACGCGGACACCGTGCTCGCGCAGGCGCGCGGCGGGCAGGACCCGGGCCGCGTCGGAGGCGACCGTGGTCAGGGAGATCCCGGCGGCGCCGATCCGGGCGGCCAGCCGGTCGAAGCCGTCACCCGCCTGGGCCACGCAGAAGGCGTGGCTGACGGTGACGGAGCCGCCCATGTCGAGAGCGCGGGTGCGCTCGATGACGGCGTCCATGGTGCGCACGCCCAGGTCGCCGCGGTCGTGCAGGTGGATGTCGACTCCGACGCCGTGGCGGTCCGCGATGTCGAAGACCAGGTCGAGCTGGCCGTCGGGGTCCCCGTCGAAGCCCTCCGGGTCGATGCCGCCGACCAGGTCGGCGAGCCCCGTCCTGACGGCCTCCTCCAGAAGGCTGTCGGTCCCGGGCGAGCGCCGGACACCGTGCTGCGGGAAGGCGACGGTCTGGACGTCCAGGGCGTGCGCCAGGTTGCGCGCCGCCCGCCGGACCCCCTCCAGGCCCTCGAGCCCGTAGACGGGCGCGACGTCGGCGTGCGCGCGCATGGCCCGCGTGCCCCGGGTGACGGCGTGGGCCATGAGCCGCTCCGCGCGGACGCCGACCGGCGTGGGCGAGGTCCGGAAGAGCTCGGCGTCCTGGGCCCCGAACCCGGCGATGCCCTGTGCCGGGCTCCGGGAGTGCCAGGGCTCGCCCCAGGTCGTCTTGTCCGGGTGGATGTGGGCGTCGACCAGGGTCGGCAGGGCGATCAGCCCACCGCAGTCGACGACGGCCGTCTCCCCCTCGGCTTCCGCGGCCACATTTCCGTCTACCACGACCAGGTCGACGGGGTCGCCGCCCAGGGGGCGCAGGTCGCGGAAGACCGTCGTACGGGGCTGTTCGTCCATGGTGGGCCTCTCCACACGGGTGCCGGTACGTGCGCCGGGGACCGACCGGCCCCGGACGCGCGGCGAATGCTACGCCTCCGACCGCGCAGCACCGCAGGTGGGGCCGGATGCGGGGCTTCGCCTTGCACGGGCCGTCCGGGCGGACGGGCTCCTGAGGAGGAGGCGGATGCGCTTCACTGGAGGAGGGCCCGCCGACCACGGCACGGGAAGGGCCTCGTTCCCCACGGCCGCTCCGGGCACCGGGCGACCGCGGTCGGACGCGAACGAACCGGAGAGGGCCGTCCTACCCCGTACGTCCGACCGGTTGGGGTAGGAGACATGTGGGAGGGAAGAGACGAACGACGCCGGGGAACGCACCGATCCGCATGACACAGCCCAGATGCGCGTCCTGCTCGACGCGCTCGCCGCCGCCGACGTCAAGCGGCTGGTTCGCGCGTCGCGTGAGAACGATGGGGACGAAGTGGAACGGATACGGCGAAGGTACGTGGAGGGCTGAGACCAGATGTGACCGAAAGCCCTACGGCGCAAGGGGTCCGTGTTAGCTTCGAAGGCCTGGGAACGTTCTACTGGGCCCGACCGGAGAGCCATGGAACTGGAACTGCTCGCCAAGGACGACAAGTCGGTGAACAAGGGCTGCCCCTCCGTCTACCTGAGCGATACGGGTGACTTCGTCGTCCAGGGCGCCGGCCTCGACGACGCCGACTTCGCGAAGCTGGTCGATCCCCTGCCGGGCGAGACCGCGGTCCGCATCTCCCCCGAGATCGTCCTCGCCGCCGTCGAACGCTTCCGGCGGAGGGACGCGTGACCTTGGCAGGTGTCCGCTCCCGGCCTGTGGGCGGGGACGAGTTCGACCGATTCTTCGAGGACTGCCGGTACACGGCGTTCCGGCTGGAGACCCTCCAGGTCTACGACGTGGGCTACGAGAAAGAGGCGTTCCGCCGCTTTCTTGAGGACGGGGAGGTCATCACGTCCGAGTCGCACGAGTCCTGGGCGCGCCTCGTCGGCGGAAGCCGACGGTTCAGCCGGGTCCACGTGGTCGTCGAACCGCTGACCGACTACCTTCGGTTCGCATCGGTGTGGGGTTACCGCCCCAGCGTGCAAGCGGGCGAGGAGGTCAACATCCTCCCCGTCACCGAGGACACCTGGCCCGAGGGCATCCCGCGGCACGACTACTGGCTCTTCGGCTCCGAGCGGCTGGTGCGCATGAACTACGCCCCGGACGGCACCATGCTCACCCCCGAACTGGTCTGCGACCCGCAGGAGATCGTCCGGGCCAACGCGGTACGCGTCCGGGCCCTGCACCGGGCTGTCCCCTTTCCCGAGTACGAGAAGCGTTTCGACGCCGACATGCATCCCCTGTGACCGACATCGACAACCACCGGACCGCGAACACCGTGCACGGCAGCCCCGATACGGCGGTGCAAGCGGGTCTCGCGCACGGCGGCATCCATATCGTCTCCGGGTCCGCCAGATCCGTTCGGGTCCCACGACAACTACCGCTGGCCGCCACCGCGTTCGTGGACCGCACCGCTCATCTTCAACACCTGGACGCGCCGGCAGCCGAAGCCGGGACCGGGGTTCCGGTCGCGGTGCTCGTCGGCCCACCGGGTGTGGGCAAGACCGCTCTGGCCGTCCACTGGGCGCACCGGGCGCGCGACCGGTTCCCCGACGGGGACCTCTACGCCGGTGTCCACGGGCACGGACCCGGCCCACGCGCCGAAGCCGGCCAGATCCTCGACACCGTCCTGCGTGCTCTCGGCGTCCCACCGGACCGCATCCCCTTGGACCTCGACGGCCGTGCGGCCCTGTACAGGTCCGAGCTCGACGGCAAGCGGATCCTGGTCGTCGACGACGTGCTCGACCCCGCGCAGGTACGCCCCCTCCTGCCGGCGTCACCCGGTTGCATGGTCGTGGTGACCAGCCGCAGCGCGCTGGCCGGGCTCGTCGCGCGCGAAGGGGCCCGGCGTCTCGCGCTGGGCGTCCTTCCCGTGGCCGATTCGGTGAACCTGCTACGCAACACGGTCGGGGTCCGGGTGGACTCGGAACCGCGCGCGGCACACGAACTGGCCGAGCACTGCGCACGCCTCCCCCTCGCTCTCCGAGTGGCCGCCGAACGCCTCATCGCCCGGCCGGACGCGAGCTTCCCTGGCTCGACTCTGTCCGTGACGCGCTGGATTGGTTCGAGACCGAGCGTACGAACCTGGTCGCCGTGGTGGGTGCCGCTCTGGAGCACGGCCACCACGGCACCGCCTGGAGACTGCCCGCGACCGTTTACGGTCTGTTCGAGCTGCGCCGGTACTGGCACGAGTGGCGTGACCTCCACACCCTCGGTCTGCGGGCGGCCGAGAGCGCGGGCGACGCCTTCGGAACGGCTCGCAACCGCCTGGGGACGGGCGACGCCCAATGGCTGCTGGGCGACCTGGACGCGGCCGTGCGCCACTACCGGGCTGCCCTGGCCTCCAACCGCGAGGCCGGTGACCCGTGGGTGGAGGGGTTCGCTCTGCGCCGACTCGGTGTGGTGGCCTGGCAACACGGCGAGCGCGGCGGCGCCGTGGAGACCGTCGAACGGGCCATCGGGGTCTTTCACGAGGCGGGAGAGCGGCGGGGGGAGGCCATGGGGCTGCTCGGCCTGGCCGACTTCCGCGCGGACCTCGGCGGGTTCGACACCGCGCTCGGACACTGCCGGGTCGCGATTCGGATGTTCGAGGACATCGGTGACGTGTGGAGTACGGCGTGGGCACGCTGCACGCTGGGGCGGATCCTCACCGGTTCGGCTCGGGCCGGGGATGCGGTGGCGGAGTACTTGTCGTCCATCGAGGTCTTCGAGGAACGTGACGACCGGGACAGCCGGGCAGTGGCACTGATCGGGCTGGCGGAGGCCCGCGTCGCCCTCGGCGACGGGGAGGGCGTCCGGGAGGCGCTGGGAGCCGCCCTGGACTACCTGCGCGACCACGGCGACCCCCGTGCCGAAGATGTGGAGGCGCGGCTGCTCCGGCTGGCCGCCGACGGCTGAGGCGTGCGCGCCGGCGGGTGCTCAGGCCTCGACGTGGGCCGCGAGGTTGGCCAGGGACGAGGCCAGACCGTCCTCGTGGTCGGCCTGCGAGATGCCCCGGGGCACGTCGGTCGCCTCGACGGTCACCTCGGTGCCGTCCTCCGTCTCGGCCAGCCGCCAGGTCATCGTCATCGTCCCGGCGAACGCGGGGTCCTCGGACTCGAAGGCGACGCGCTGCACGATCCGCTCCCCCGGGACCAGCTCGGCGAAGCCGACCTCGGTGACGTCGCTGGCATCGGAGGTCTTGCCGTGTCCGGCGGCCGGGTCGAGGTAGGTCAGCACCATGCGGAAACCTCCGCCGGCCCACGGCTCGAAGCGTTCCATCCGGCCGGTCATCCCCTCCGGCGGCAGCCATGCCTCGAGGGAGCCCGGATCGGTCATGGCGCGGTAGACCGCGGCGGCGGACGCCCGCACCGTCCTGGTCCCCCGGTCGGTACGCGGTTCCTCGCCGCCCATGCCCACGGTCCTTCCGCTCGGGTGCTCCTTACCCACGAACCTAGCGGACGCGGTCCCCCGGCGCGGCGCGGGGACGCGGTGCCGCGCCCCCGTGCGAACGGCCCGCCCGCCCGGGGCGAGCCGGGTCGGACGGGCCGTGTGCCGGCGCGGGACCGGACCGGCCGGTCGCGCGCGGAAGGGGGTCAGACCTTGCGCCACCGCGGCACCCACGCGCCGTCCTCGACCTCGTAGTCGCCGAAGAGGGCGGGGGCCTCCTTCTTGAGGGTCTCGCCGATCAGGTGGAAGAGCAGGCGGATCTCCTCCTCGGCGCCCGGGGCGGTGCGCGCCTCCAGGGTGTGGCGCAGGGTGCGCACGTTCGCGGTCCACACCAGGCCGGTGGCGACGCCCTCGGGGGCGAAGCGGCGCATGAAGGACGTCTTGTGCTTCTTCTCCGCGAACTTGACGCCGTCGTCGTCCAGGCCGAAGTGGTCGGCCATCCAGAGCTGGAACTCCTCCATCTGCTGGAGCATGGCCGTGGCCCGCTCCATCAGCTCCGGGTCCTCCTCCGCCCAGTCCGGGAACCAGAACGGCAGGTCGCTCAGGCGCACGAAGCGCAGCGACTCCTGCGAGACGGCGACGCCGGGACGGTGCCGGATCAGCTCGTGGGTGAGCACCCGGGACACGTTGTGCAGGACGAAGCTGAAGCTGACGTGCTCCAGGACCGAGCCGTGCAGGCTGGCCAGGATGTTGCCGAGGTACTGGTCCTGGTCGGTGCGCACGCGCGTGACGTTCGGGTTGAGGCCCGGCTCCCAGGAGCGGTAGCACAGGCGCCCGGCGAACTCGGCGAGGTTCTGCGGATCGTTGAGGTGCGCGTCGAGCTCGCCGCGGTCGAACCGCTCGATCCACGCCTCACCGCCGACCTCCTTGAGGTAGTCGGTGATCGCGTCGTAGTCGACCTGCGGACGCGCGACCAGACGAACCTGCGGCTCGACCCTCTTCACAGCACTGCCTCCCGTTCGGTGGGCCCCGCCTCCGGGCACGCGTGAACACCGTGACCAGGGGTTCCGGGGGCACGGGGGCGTGTGTGGGGGCGGGGCCGATTAGCCTCACCCGAGGGTACACGTCCGGGGACGGGAGAGGGCCGGGTGTCCTCCTGGGAGGACACCCGGCCCTCGGACCGGTATCGGTGGTGTCGGCGTGGTGGAGGTTTCCCGCTCGGCGGCGGGCCTGCCTTCACCGGCTAGAGGCCGTAGAAGGTACCGGGGGCCAGAACCAGCCCGACGACGATGGAGATGATGCCCCAGAGGAGCTGTCCCCGCAGCACTCCGAGAACACCGGCGACGATGAGGATGATTCCGAGGATCGTTAGCAAAATACCCATACACAACCACTGTCCTATAACGAAATCATCAAACAGCGTGCGGTGATTTGTTTTGCTTTGGTGGCATCGGTGCAGGTGAGGAGGCCCGCACGTGGCACAGGCCACGCGCGGGCCCGGATCCGCCGTCCCCTCCGGAGGCGTCAGTCCCGCGCCAGGCGCAGTGCCCGCGCCACGATCCCCTCCCCGACGCTCGCGGTCAGGATCGACTCGGGGTGGAACTGGACGGCGTACCGGCGCGTCGCCGGGTCCTCGATCGCCATCACGACCTCCTCCCCGTCCGCGCCGTCTTCCAGGACGGCGGTGACCTCGAAGCCCTTCACCAGGTCGGGGAGGGTGTAGGTGGAGTGGTAGCGGGCCGCGGGGAAGGCCTCCTCCTCGCTCAGCCCGCTGAGGAGCCGCCCGCCGGACACCCTGACGCGGCCCGGCTTGCCGTGCACCGGATCGGCCAGGGTGCGCAGCTCGCCGCCGGCGTGCTCCACCATGCCCTGGAGGCCCAGGCAGACCCCGAACACCGGCAGGTTCCGGGCGGCGAGGGCGTCCAGCAGGGCGGACATCCCGAAGTCCTCCGGAAGGCCGGGGCCGGGCGAGACCACCACCAGGTCGGGGGCGAGCCGGTCCAGGAGCGACGGGTCGAACCCGTAGCGGACGGTCGTGACCTCGGCCCCGTGCCTGCGCACGTAGTCGGCGAGGGTGTTGACGAAGGAGTCCTCGTGGTCGACGAGCAGGACCCTCATCCCCTCGCCGGGCAGGTCCGCCGCGGGGGCCGCGACCGGTTCCGGGACCGCGGGCGCCCCCTCGGCGGCGAGGGCCTCCCGGCGTGCGGCCTCCTCTCCCAGGGCGAGGGTCTCCAGCAGTGCGCGCGCCTTGAGGAAGGTCTCGCGCTCCTCCGCCTCGGGGTCGGAGTCGTAGAGGAGGGTGGCGCCCACCCGCACGGCGGCCACGCCGTCACGGATGTGGGCGGTGCGCAGGGTGAGGCCGGTGTTCATGGAGCCGTCGAAGTTGACGACGCCGACGGCGCCTCCGTACCAGCGGCGGGGGCTGGACTCGTTCTGCTCGATGAACCGCATGGCCCAGGTCTTGGGGGCGCCGGTGACGGTGACCGCCCACATGTGGGTCAGGAAGGCGTCCAGCGCGTCGAAGTCGCGGCGGAGGGTGCCCTCGATGTGGTCCACGGTGTGGATGAGGCGGGAGTACATCTCGATCTGACGGCGGCCGATCACCCGGACGCTGCCGGGCTCGCACACGCGCGACTTGTCGTTGCGGTCCACGTCGGTGCACATGGTCAGCTCGGACTTCTCCTTGACGGAGGACAGCAGCTCCTGGATGTTCTCGGCGTCCCCGAGGGCGTCCTCCCCGCGCCGGATGGTGCCGGAGATCGGGCAGGTCTCCACGCGCTGGCCGGTCCCCGGCTCACCGGTGACCCGCACGAACATCTCCGGGGAGGCGCCGACCAGGTACTCGCCCTCCCCCAGGTTGAAGAAGAACTCGTAGGGCGCGGGGTTGCGCTCGCGCAGCAGCTCGTAGAAGCGCGCGGGCGAGGAGCAGCGGGCGTAGGTGCGGTGGCCCGGGACGACCTCGAACAGGTCGCCCCGGCGGAACTTCTCCTTGGCCCGGGCGACGACCTTGGCGTAGGAGCCCGGTTCGGGCCCCTCGGGAACCTCCGAGGCGACCACGGGCGGGGTCGGCTCGGTCTCGCGCGGCAGGCCCTCGGTGGTGGCCTCGGGGCGGTCCCCCTCGGCGGGGACGGTGAACTCGTAGGTGTAGCGCACGCAGGTCTCGCGCTTGCGGTCGCGGACGATGACGGCGTCGGGCAGGTGCAGGACCAGGTCGCGGTCGTCCGGGTCGCGCTCGATGTGCTCTTCGATCGGCTCGAACTGGAAGGACAGGTCGTAGCCGAACGCCCCGTACAGGCCCAGGTTGGCGTCCTCTGGGCTGCGCAGGGAGGCGATGACGGCCCGCAGCGCGGTGAAGACGCTGGGGCGCCGGCTGCGCTCCTCCTCGGTGAAGAACGCGTCGGGGTCGGGTTCGGGGACGACGACGCAGACCTGGTCGCGGTCGCGCCCGTCGGTGGCGCCGACGGTGCCCAGCGCCCGGGCCAGCACCGGCAGGAGCACGCGTCCGCGGTCGTTGAGGGCGGTGGCGGTGACGCGGCGTCCGCGGGTGGTGATCTCCAGGCACGGGTCCACGTACCCCAGGTGCCAGCGGTCGTAGCGGCCCGGGTACTCCATCCCGGAGGAGAGGACGCCCCCGCGCCGGTACTCGACCGACCGGACGAGGTCGGTGAGGACCTCCGGGTCGCAGGGGGTGGCGCTGCGGTGGACGGTCACGCCGCCCGGGGTGCTGTACGTGGTGGTCTGTGTGGCGCTGGCGTTCACGGCCGGTCCTTTTGCGCAGTGTGCGGACGGGATGACCGCACCGGCCGGGGCCGTGAAAACACGAACGACCGCCGGTCCGGGGCGGTCGCTGGGGTATGCGAAATCGGAGCACCGCCTAGAGGCGGCGCCACCACTGGGCTCGGGGCGAGGTGGTTCGCATGGGCCCGAGTGTAGCGGGTGCGAGGGGGCTCGGGGAGTCCGACGGGGAAGTCGGCGCCCGTGTCCCGCAGGAGGAGTGCGGGACGCTGGACGAGCCGGTCGGTCGGGGAGCGCAGGACTGTGCTAAGCTTCGGAACCCACTGTGCCTTTCCGAGCAAAAACATAGTTACCTGCAACAGGTAGGATATCAAGCACATGCAGTTCTGTCAAGACGGCGCCGGGGAGGCGTCACCGGAGCAGTCCGCACTGGCCGCGGAACAGGCCCGGGTCGGCACGATGTACGAGCGGCTCGACGTCCTGCGCGCCCGCACCGCCGAGCAGCTCGCCGAGGTCCAGCTCGACGCGCAGACCGGCTACGCGGCGCTCGTGGAGCGCGAGACGCGCGCCTACGAGCACGCCCGGCGCCGCGCCCAGCTCAGCGCGGTCGAGGAGGGGCTGTGCTTCGGCCGGATCGACTTCTCCCACGACGACGGCCCCGAGGCCCGCTACGTGGGCAGGATCGGCCTGCGCGACACCGAGCACGAGACCATCCTCGTGGACTGGCGCGCCCCGGCGGCCCGGCCGTTCTACGCCGCCACCCCCGGTGACCCGCAGGGGCTCACGCGCCGCCGCCACCTGCGGGTGCGTCGGCGCAGGGTGACCGGACTCGACGACGAGGTGTTCGACTCCGCCGGCCTCTCCGAGGGCGACCGGCGCCAGCTGGTCGGGGAGGCGGCACTGCTGGAGTCGCTGCACCGCGAGCGGACCGGGCGGATGGCCGACATCGTCGCCACCATCCAGTCCGAGCAGGACCGGGTCATCCGCGCCCGGCTCGCCGGGATCCTCGTCGTCCAGGGGGGACCGGGCACCGGCAAGACCGTCGCCGCCCTGCACCGCGCCGCCTACCTGCTCTACACCCACCGCAACGTGCTGGAGCGCCGCGGGGCGCTGGTGGTGGGCCCCAACACGGCGTTCCTGCGCTACGTGAGCGACGTGCTGCCCTCCCTCGGCGAGACCGACGTGGTGATGCGCACCCTCGGGGAGCTGTTCCCGGGGGTGGAGGCGACCGCGCACGACGCGTACGCGACCGCCGCGGTCAAGGGCTCCCCGCTCATGGCGGACCTCGTCGCGGCGGCCGTGCTCGACCGCCAGCGCACTCCGCTGGAGGCGTTCGGGTCGGGAGACCTGGTGGTGGAGGCCGACGCGGGAGCGCTCACCGTCCCGGAGGAGGCCTGCCGGCGGGTGCTGGACACCGCGCGCGGGCTTCCGCTGGCCCACAACACGGCGCGCAAGTACGTCGTGCGGACCCTGCTGAGCGAGCTGGCGCGGGCCGAGTCCGTGCTGCTGTCCCGCCCCGTCCAGGACGACGACCTGCCGTTCGTGGGCGAGCGGCTCTGGCACGAGGCGCCGGTGCGGCAGGCGCTGGACGCGCTGTGGCCGGACCTGTCGCCGGAGCGGCTGGTCCGCGAACTGCTCACCGACGCGGCGGCGCTGGAGCGCGTCGGCACGCGGGTCGGCCTGGACGAGGCCTCCCGGGCGGCGCTGCTGCGCTCCCCCGGGTCGCCGTGGACGGTCGAGGACGTTCCCCTGCTGGACGAGGCCGCCGACGTCCTGGGGCGCGACGACACCGACGAGCGGATCCGGGAGCGCCGGGCCGAGGAGGAGCGCGCCGAGGAGGTGCGGTTCGCCCAGGGCGTGCTGGAGTTCACCGGCCTGGCCGAGGACGAGATGATGAACGCGGAGGCCCTGGCCGACCGGCACC
Organism: Nocardiopsis tropica; assembly: GCF_042660575.1. Taxonomy (NCBI): domain Bacteria; kingdom Bacillati; phylum Actinomycetota; class Actinomycetes; order Streptosporangiales; family Nocardiopsidaceae; genus Nocardiopsis; species Nocardiopsis tropica. The sequence continues at coordinate 202,467 of NZ_JBHSUF010000009.1, read as the reverse complement.
GCGACAGCGGCCCGCGCCGCACCACCGCCGAGCGGGCGGGCGAGGACCGGGAGTGGGCGTACGGGCACGTGATCGTGGACGAGGCCCAGGAGCTGTCGCCGATGGCGTGGCGCACGGTGATGCGGCGGGTGCCCACCAGGTCGTTGACCGTGGTCGGCGACGTGGCCCAGACCGGCAGCGCGGCGGGCGCCCGTTCGTGGACGGACGTCCTGGAGCCCTACGCCCCCGGCAAGGTGCACGTGGAGCGGCTGCTCGTGAACTACCGGACCCCGGCGCCGATCATGGCGGTGGCCGCCGACGTGCTGCGCGAGGCGGCGCCCGGCGAGGAGGTCCCCGAGTCGGTGCGCGAGGACGGTGAGCCGCCGCGCGCCGTGCGGCTGGCGTCGCTGTCCGAGGGGCTGCCGGGGATCGTGGCCGAGGAGGCGGCGGCGGTCGGCGCGGGCCGCGTCGCGGTCGTCACGTCGGACCGCCGCCTCGCCGAGGTCGCGGAGGCGCTTCCGGACGCCGCCCGCCCCGGCCCGGTCAGGGACGCCCTGGAGGAGTCGGTGGTGGTGCTGACCGCGACCGAGTCCAAGGGGCTGGAGTTCGACTCGGTGGTGGTCGTGGAACCGGACACGCTGCTGGAGCAGCCGCGCGGCGCCAACGACCTCTACGTGGCGGTCACGCGCGCCACCCGGCGGCTGACGGTCGCGCACACCTCCGACCTGCCCGAGGTCCTCAAGCGCCTGGAGGGGTGAGAACGGGCCCCGGCCACCGCGTCGGCGGCGTCGAACAGGTCCTGGGGCCGGTCAGCCGGGGGCGGCGGACGATCCGCCGCCCCCGTCCGTCTGCAGGGGCGGGAGCGGCGTGCCCGGGACCGCGGGGCTCAGCGCACGGACGGGGACCCGCAGCACTTCTTGTACTTGCGCCCCGAACCGCACCAGCAGGGGTGGTTGCGCCCGGGGGGCCAGGGGGCCAGGCGCCCGGACTCCGGGGACAGCGTCCCGGCCCAGAGCCGGAGGGCATCGCCGTCCGCCGCGTCGAGTCCTCGGGCGCCGGCGAAGGCGCCCAGTTCCTCCGGGGTGGTGAGGACCGTGGCCAGGAGGGCGCCGGTGTGTTCCGCGGACTCCGCCCGCAGGGACCGCTCGACGCCGTGGTGGTGGGCGTCCGTGTCCGCGTCGTCGGACAGGAGGCCGAGGTTCCGGGCCTCGGGGAGGGCGTCCCGCGCGAAGGCCGCGTGGACGACCGGGCCCCGGCCGGGGACGGCGTCGTCGGCCCGGTCCAGGGCGGTCTCCAGCGACGACGGCGCCCCGTCCGCCGCCAGGGCCGCGCGGTCGTGGGCGTCCGGGGCGAGTCCGAGCCTCTCGCGGGCCACGGCCCGGCCGACGAGCGGCAGGAGTCCGTACGGGTCCAGCTGGGAGATGATCTGCGCGGGCTGGGCGAGGATGGCGCGACAGGCGACGTTGTAGCAGTACAGCGCCTTGTCGAGGTCTCCCTCGCGGGCGAACTCGTCGGCGAGCACGACGGCCGTGGCACGGCCGAGCACCCCGGGGCGCATGAGCCCCTCGATCAGGTGGTCGGCCTCGTCCACGCGGCCCTCGGCGCGGAGGGAGGCCGCCAGCATGTGGGTCGCGTACTGGCGGTGGTCGGGGTTCGGGGCGAACTCCCGCAGTGTCTCCAGCAGATCCCGCGCCGTCCGCGGGTTCGTGGGGCCCAGCCCCTGAGCCGCGTTCAGGAGGATCTCCCCCGCCTCGTCCGGGGCCGCCGCCAGGTCGTCCAGGTACCGCTGGGGCAGGTCCATCTCGAAGAGGGCCCCCACCAGTTCCGGGGGGAGCGGGGACGGGGGCAGGGGTGCGCTGTCGGTCATGCTCCCAGGTTAGGAGCGGCCCGGACCTGCGGTGACCGGCCCGCCCGTGGCCTCCGGTCCCGTCCCCCGGGACCCCTGGTCGGCCGGACCCGCCCCCCGTCCGCCCCGCTGTCCCGGAGCAGCGCCCTCGACCACCGAAGGAGCACGGCCCCTGCCCGGGGCTCGGGGCGGCGGGGCGCCCCGGCTTCCGGACGCGGGCGGGGTCGCGCACGCCGCCGGAAGTCAGGGGTGCGGGGCGGCCCGTCTCAGATTCCTTCGCAACAGGCGCAGCACTGGCAGCACTGGCAGCAGTTGCAGCACTCGCACAGTTCGCACCAGGATTTGCGGGGTTTCCCCGTCCAGGGCCCGGGGTGCGGGTCCCGGCAGCAGAACTGGCACGTGCCGCACATGAACAGCGCCACCGCGCACCCGCTGAAGACGCCCCGCGCCTTCGGCGGGTGGGAGGCCGCGGGGGTGTCGCAGGAGCAGGCGGTGCAGCACCCTCCGCCGCCGGACTTGCCGCCCCCGGAGCCGGAGCCGTGGCCGCCCTCGCCGGGTCCGTGACCCCCGTGGTGGTGGCCTCCTCCCTGGTGCGGGGTTTCCACGCCGTAGGCGTCGTGGGGGCCGTGGGAGTAGCGGGGCGTGTGGGGCCCCGGGGCCTGATGCTGGTGCGGGCCTTGAGGGTGGTGGGGACCGTGGGGGTGGTGGGGACCGTGCGGCCCCGGCGCGGGGTACCCCGCCTGGGAGAAGACCCTGTCGACCGAGCGGCCGAGTTCGCGGACCAGCAGGGCGCGGACCAGGCGGTCGTCGGTGAACTCGGCCTCCTCCAGTGCCAGGCGCACACCCAGGACGGCTCCGTCGCACAGTTCCCGGGCGCGGTCGGGGCCGGTGCCCGTCGCGGTGAGCGGGTTCCAGGCGCCGCGTGCCAGGTCCTCCCCACGGTCCTCGACCGCGTCCAGCAGGTGGGCGATACGGCCGAAGAGGCGCCCCGCCTCACGCAGCGGAGCGGCGTTGGCGGGGCGGTCGGCGAGGAGGGCGGTGTGCGCGAACGCCTCACCGGTGGCCTCCTCGGTGGGGGCGGTGACCGTGAGGATGTCGGTCCCCTCCCCCGCGGCGAGTTCGACCTCCCGCTGCCGGTCGATCACCGCGACGAGCCCGGCGCCGTCGAAGCCGAGCCTGTCTCCCGCCTCCGTGGCCCCCTGCCGCCAGCGCGCGGCCACCCGGCCGGCGAGCGAGCGGACGCCGCGACGGCCGTAGAGGCCGTCGCCGTCCTCGATGTGGTCGGTGATCTTGGCGGAGGCCAGCATGAGGGAGACCGCGGCCGCCAGGTACGCCCCCGAACCGTTGGCCGCCCGGGCGCCGCGCATGCCGCGCAGCGGACAGCGGCCGGCGGCGCGGGTGTCGGCCTCCCTCTCGGACTGCGCGGCCGTCAGGACCGAGACGACCAGCCCGTCGTAGTTGGTGGCGACCCGTGAGGCCTGGCCGTGGTCGTCGCGCAGGGCCAGACACAGCCCGCACATGTGGGACATCCACTCCTCGGCGAGACCGTCGGGCAGGGTGTGCCGACAGGGGCGCAGGATTCCGAACACGAACCGCTCCTCATCATTCGACGCGACGATCTCGCGTTGACGACGGGGTTCGACGCCCGAAGTGGCCGTGGGGTTCTCCGTTCCGGCTCCGGAGTGGACCGGCGCCCGGCGGGCGGGCCGTCTCGGCGAGGCGGCACGCCCCTCCCGGCGCCCGTGCGGGCCCGGGATCCGGGTGCCCGGTCAGCCGCAGTTGGTCCCGTTCTTGAAACCGTTGGCGCCGTTGATGTAGCCGTACCAGTCGACGCAGCTCCCGGCCGCGTGGAGGTAGACCGGGCCGGCGTACGTCGTGTAGTAGCCGGCGTCCTGGACCGCCTGGCTCGCGTCGTCCTGCGTCCGCTTGAGGGCGACCACCATCTCGACGGCCGCTCCGGGGTTGTTGCGCACCGTGACGGCACAGTTGTAGCCATTGGAATTGTTGTAGGTGAGGAAAGTGGTGCCGGAATTGCCGACGGCGACGCTGTTGACGACGTTGTACCCGGAACCGCAGGCACCGTTGTAGGTGGCGGCGTGCGCGGGGGACGCCACCAGGGCCCCGGCGGTCACGGCGACCCCGAAGGCGGCTGCGGCAGCGGCCGCACGCAGTACGTTCATGTCGTTCCTCCGTATCGTTCGCACTCGTTCGAGCGCCGGAACGGATACTTTCAGCCTCCTCTTACGGCCGACTTTTGTTTTCCTTCGCACGCCGTGAATGCCCCCGCCTTCACGGGTCTCATATCGCCGTTCCCGTCCCGCCCGCACCACCGGCCCGAAGGGTTTCACCGGAAACGGAAGAAAGGGGGGCGGCTTCTTCCGCCGCGGGCACAGCGTGCCGGGACGGACGGCGTCCGCGCACCTCGACCGAAGGACGCACGGAACGGTGGAGGGCGCCTGCGGCGGCCGGCCGTCCCGCCGGAGGGGAGGGGACGGCCGGGCCGGGGCGTCGTCGCCTTCGGGGCCGGAGCCGGGCGGGGTCACCCGAACAGCGAGGCGATCCCGTCGCCGAGGAGGGCGAGCAGGTCCAGGGCGCCCAGGTCGAGGCGGGCGCCCGCCTCCAGGCCGGTGGCGAGGAACGCCACCAGGAGGACCGGCACCAGGACGCGCGGGAGCCGGCGGCGGGTGCGGGGGGCGAGGGGTGCGTCGTGCTCCTCCTCGTCCTCGGGGTCCAGCCAGGGCCGGTCCAGCCGGGCGACGTCGCGCCGCAGGTCCTGGACCTCCGCGTGGTAGTGGTCGCGCTCCTCGCGCACCCGCTGGAGTTCGGCGCGTTCGGCGCGGACGGCGGCGCGGGCGTCGACCACGTCCACACGGGCCCCTTCCGGGCCGCGGCGGGAGTGCCAGCGCTCCAGGCGGGCCAGGGGCAGGTCCGCGTACTGGGTGGGCCAGTTGTCGTCGGCCGGCCCCTCGTCGAAGGGGTCGTCGAACCCGGGCTCGGTCTCGGCCGCGTAGTCGAGGGGTTCGTCCCCGCCCCGGTTCCCGTTCTCCCCGTCGGCCGCGGCGACCACGCCGAGGGGCGGGGCGTCGGCGGGGGCCCGGAGTTCCGGGGCGGCGACGGGCTCGGACGGGGCCGGAGGGGCGAAGTCCTCGGGGGGAGCGTCCGCGGGGAGGTCGCGGCGTTCGGCCGGGGGCACGGCGACCGTCCGCTCGTGCGGCTCCCGCCACTCCGGGGGCTCCTGGGTCTCCGTGGCCTCGGGCACCTCCGGCGCCCCGGGAGCCCGGGCGGCCTCCTCGGCCTCCCGGCGTTCGGCGGCGCGGCGCTGGGCGGCCCTCGCGTCCCGGTCGACGGCCCTGCGGAGGGTGCGGCCGAACATGCGCGGCCGCCCGGCGACCGGGGTCGGGTCGTCGGTGACGATCTCGCCCGCCTCGTAGTAGGCGGGCGGCGCCAGGGGGTCGCGGGCGGGAACCGGCCCGGGCTGCGCGTAGGGTTCCGGGGCGTCGAAGATCCCCGTCGTCCGCCGGTGTCCGCCCTGCGGTTCGCCCCCGTCCGCCTCCCCCGTCCGGAGGGCGCCGGAGGTCGACGGTTCCCCGGGCGCGGGGGCGATGCGGGGCATGCGGGCCCTGGGGGGAGCCTCGGCGGCGCCGTCGGGCCCGTCCACGGGCTCCGGCGCCTCGGGCAGGGGCTCGGGGTCGGACGAGGGCCAGAGCGCTTCGTTGGTCCGGCCCTGCGGGGCGTTCCCGTCCGGGTCGCGTCCGGGCCCTGCGGCGGACCGCGCTCGTCCGGCCTCGCGCTCCGCGTCCGCGGCCCGGGCGATCTCCTCGGCGAACGCCCGGAGCGAGCCCTGTCCCAGCCGGGCACCGGGGGCGGGGCGTGCCGCTTCGGTGCGCTCGGCGGGCGCCCATGGCTCCGAGGGCGGGCGGGGGCCGGTCTCCTCCTCCCCCGGGGCCTCGGCCTCGGGGAGGTCCGGAAGGGGGATGTCGTCCTGCTCGGACGCGGTATCGAAACGACGGCCGCCGGCAGGGGCGCGGTCGCCGGCGGAGCCGCGTCCACCGTGCGGGGCGCGGTCGCCGTCGGACCCCCTGTCCGCGTCGGCGTCCGGCGCACCCGGGAGGCCGTCCCCGCTCCCGGGTTCCGGTTCGCCGTCCGGCAGCGCCTCGGCCTCGGGGACGTCCTCCAGTCCGAGGTCGTCGTCGAGAACGCCGTATCCGGGGGCGCGGGTCTCGGCCGGGGACTCCGGGGCCTCCTCACCGAACCCGCGCGGTGGCGCGGGTTCCGGGGCTCTGTGCGCCTCGATCCCCTCCGCGGGTTCCGGGGACGCGGCGCCCGCCCCCGCGTCGGACGGCGGGAGGGGGACGGCCTGCGGGGCCTCCGCGGGCACGGTCCGGGACGGGCGGGGGGACGGGGCGAGCCAGTCGGCCAGCAGGTCGCGGCGGTCGGCGAAGGTGGGGGCCTCCGGGATCCCCCGTTCGGCCAGGTGGGCGGCGAGCGCGTCCCCGCCCTCCTCGCGGAGCACGGCGACCAGGGCCTCGGCGGTCCTGCGGTGGTCCGGGGGCGGCGGGTTGAGGAACGGCGTCGCCGCCGGGGCCGCGGGCGGACCGAAGGCCAGGTGTCGGCCGTCGGCGGTGCCGAGCACGGGGTCGTAGGTGGAGAACGACCAGCTCCACCCTGCCGCCGGGATCGCCCGGGACGGTGTGAGCACGTCGTGCAGCGCCCGGTGCATCCCCCACAGGAAGCGCAGCTGTACCGCCTGCCACAGGTCGGCGCGCTCCGGCGCCAGGGCGATGTGGACGGGCAGGTCGGGCCGTGCCAGGGCGGCGGCGACCGCGCCGACCAGGAGGGGTTCTCCGCCGACGGCGGTCTCGGCGGCGTGCCGGTCGCGGGTGCGCACGGCGCCGGGCGCGGCGGTGCGCTCCCAGGGCTCGGGGGCGGGCAGCGTGTCCATGGCGGCCCAGCCGGGGGCGGGCGGGCGGCGCTGCGCCGGGCGGGTGTTGGGGTTCTCGTGCAGCGCCAGGACGCGCGGCAGGGTCAGCCCGTACCCCGGGCCGACGATGGCCCAGGCGTGCGCGGAGCGGACGTCCCCGGGCCACCGGTAGACCAGGGCCGCCTGCCCGTCGGGGTAGGTGTGCGCCCACAGGGTCTCGGGGTAGTCGGCGGGGTCGGTGTCGGGCAGGGCGGACCGGTAGTCGGCGGTGAGCGCGGGGATGAGCCGGTCGCGCCAGGAGCGCAGTACGGGCTGCTCCGTCTCGGGCAGCGAGGAGGAGGCGGGACCGGGTCCGACTCTGCCGAGGAGGGTGGGTTCGGCCCAGGCGAAGTGGATCTGGTGGTACATGCTCTCGGGCAAGTCGCCCCTCCCACGGGTTCGCGGACCGAGGCGGCGCGGCCGCCCCGCCGCCACTAGGGAAGGTATCCGGTCATGGCTTGAGAAAAACCGTACACACAGTTTTATGTGCGCGTATGCGTACTTTGCCCCGGTCTTGTTGACCGGCCCCGGCCACGCCACCCCTGTCCCCCGCGGAGCCCCCGCCCCCGGAGCACCGCCTCTCCCGTCCCGTGGGCCGCCGCGCACCGGTACGGGGAGGCGCTGCCGCGCCGGTCGGCCCCTCGCCCCGTCGGGCGCCCGACCGGCGGGCCCGGCGGCCCGTGGCCGCTACCCGGCGTCCGCCAGGCGCCCCCACTGCTCCGCGCTGAGCGTCAGGTCGGTGGCCTCGATCGCCTCGTTCAGCTGGTCCAGGCCGCTCACCCCCACCAGGGGCACGACACGCGGGTCGCTGTCCATCAGCCACGCGAGGACCACCTGGTTGCGGGTGGCACCGGTCTCCCGCGCGACCTCGTCCAGGACCGCCAGCCGGGCCGGGGTCCCGGGGTGGTCGTAGACCGGGTCGAGCCCGGCGGCCTTCTCCGGCCTCGTGTAGGCGCCCCACAGCAAGGAGGTGTAGGCGACCAGCGTGTGCTCCCGGCCCTCGGCGGCCTCCTCCCGCACGAAGTCGAGGAGTTCGGGCGTGACGTGCATGTGCCCCGTGGAGGCGAGGGGCCGGTCGAACCGGGGCTGGAGGTAGCTGTACCGGTACTGGAGCACGCGGGGGCGCGGCCAGCCGTTGGCCTCGGTGACGGCGCGGGCACGCTCCAGCCGCCAGGTCCGGTGGTTGGACAGGCCCAGCTCGGCGACCGCGTCCTCGGCGACCAGCTCGGCGAACGCGCCCAGGGTCTCCTCCATCGGGACCGACCGGTCCTCGTGGTGGGCGTAGAGCACGTCGAGCCGGTCCACCCCCAGTCGCTCGCGACTGCGTTCGGCGGCCGTGGCGACGGCCGCCGCCGACAGCCCCTCCTTCGTCTCCGGCCCCGTGCCGGGCACGGTGGGCTGGGCGCCGAGCTTGGTCGCGATCACGACCTCGTCCGTGATCCCCCGCTCCCGGCGCCACCGGCCCAGGAAGGTCTCGCTCTCGTGCCCCTCGAACCCCTCCACCCAGAACTGGTAGCAGTCGGCGGTGTCCACGAAGGTGCCCCCGGCCTCGACGAAGCGGTCGAGCAGTGCGGCGGAGGTGGCGTCGTCGGTCTGGCTGCCGAACTTCATCGCGCCCAGGCAGAGGGCGCTGACGCTGCGGTCGCCGATGGTGGTGTGGCGCATCAGATGGTCTCCTCGACCGGTTCGGGGGTGCGTTCGGCGAGCACGCCGAGGTAGTAGTCGATCTTGTGCTGGATGACGGCCTGGCGGTCGCGCAGCTCGGCGATGCGCTCGTCCAGCCGGCGCTGGTGTCCCTGGAGCACCTCGACGCGGTCGGGGACCGTGTGGTCACCGGCGCGGACCAGCTCGGCGAAGTCGCGCAGGCGTGCGATGGGCATGTCGGTGTCGCGCAGGCAGCGGACCAGGTGGAGGAGTTCCACGTCGTCGGTCCTGTAGCGGCGGTGACCGCTGGGCGAGCGCTCCACGCGGCGGAGCAGGCCCGCCTTCTCGTAGTAGCGCAGTGTGTCCAGGGTCAGTGCGAACCTCTCGGCGACCTCGCCCGGCGTGTAGTAGTCCCTCATGTCGAGAAGCATGGGACCTGGAGTGCGCTCCAGGTCAAGGGGTTCCGACGAATTGCCGGAAAGTTCCCCGTGCGGGGGCCTTCCCCCCGGCCGGGGCGCTCAGCCGCTTCCGCCCCGGATCGCACCGACGACCGCGTCCGTGAGGTCGTCGATGATCTCCCGCTCGCTGACCTCGGGATGCTCCAGCCACCACTCCCCCGCGGCCTGCACCATGCCGACCACGGCGTGCGCCACGATCTGGGACCGCAGGCGGCTGCCGACCCGCGCTTCGGCGAGGAGCTGCTCGGCGAGCTCCTCACCGAGCCGGCGGACCATCATGCCCAGGTCACCGCGCATGCGGGAGTCCTCGGACGTGGCCCGGTCCATGAGGAACCGGTAGAGGTTGAGGTTCTGGGAGATCATCGACAGGTACGCGCCGACGGTGGCCCGCGCCCTCACCTCGAACCGGGTGTGCTGGTGCAGCTCCTCGCGGATGCGCTCGATGAGCGGGTCCACGTGGCGCCGGGCGAGGGCGCGGTACAGCCCGCCCTTGTCACCGAAGTGGCGGTAGAGGATCGGCTTGCTGATCCCGGCCTCGGCGGCGATGGCCAGCATCGACGCGTCCGGCCCGTCGCGCTGGATCACCCGGTCGGCGGCGTCCAGGATCGCGCGCCGCCGTTCGGGGTCGCGTCCCCGGCCCCCGCGCCCCCCGCGTGCCGGGGGGATCTCCGGGGCGGGGGTTCCGGAGGCGTCGGTGCTGTCGGTCGGCGCGGTCGGGCGCGGGTGTTCGAGGGCCACAAGGGTTCACGGTAGCGGTTCTGCGAGGTGGGAGGGCGGATCGACCGCTCCCCGGCTCAGCCCCGGAGCGCGATCCAGGTGGCGGCGGCGCGGGCCAGCGTCCTTCCGGTCCCGTCGAGGAGCGCGCTGGTGGTGTGGATCTTGCGCCCGTCGACCGATGCCAGGTGGCCCGCCACCACGTAGGTGCTCCCGATCCGGGGGGCCTCGTCGATCCGCACGGTGAACCGGCCGAGCACGGCGGGGCGGCCGACCACGTCGCTGGACCAGCCGCCGGGGCAGTCCAGCGCGGCCCACACCTGGACCGGTTCGGCGGCGCCGGTCCCGTCGTCCAGTCCGGGGTGCGGGGTCCAGGTGCAGGCGACGGTGTTCCCGGCGCCGCCGGGGCCGGCGCCGGGGCGCACGGAACCGGCGAACAGGCGCAGGCCGTCGCCCTCGGCGCGCTCGGGGCCGCAGCTGTAGCAGCGCGGGAAGGGGTGCCCGGAGAGTCCGGCGTAGCGGCTCTCGGCCTCCGCGGCCTCGGCGAGCCCGATCGGGCCTCCCGGTATCCCGGGGGCTCCTGGCCCGCCGGGGAGGTCGGCGACCGCGGCCTCGGCGACCAGGTGGCCCGCCTGTCCCTCTCCGACCGCCGGGTCGGTGAGGCGGAGGCCGGCGGCGGGGTCGCCCTCCACCGCCAGTGGGTGGTCCAGGGGCGGCGGGGTGCGCAGGGTGACCTGGACGGCCGGCCCTCCGACGGCGGTGAGCCGTGCGGCGAGCAGACCCGCGGTGTAGCCGCCGTTGCCCGACCCGTCCGGCCCGTTGTAGGCGGCGGGGACGGTGATGGTGGGGGCGCCTTCGCCCGTGGTGGCGTTCATGGCGCCAGCGTAGACGTCGGATGAATCGGACCGTCAGGGCGCCCGCGGCCGGAGAACCGCCCGGCGCGCACACGGGCGGGGGCCGGCCCGCCCGGCCGGCCGGACGGGCATCGCACGCACGGCCCCGCGCGGGACGGCGGGACGGCACGGCGCGGGACGGGGTGCTCCCCCGGCCCGCGCCGACGCGTCAGTCCCCGCTCCCGGTCACCGACACCCCCGCGCCCGGGGACAGCGCCACCACGTCCACGTCACCGTTCTTGATGGCCTCGTACAGGACCGCGCCCTCCGGGCCGAGCAGGTCGACGAGCGACTGCATCGCCTCGGCCTCGGCGTCCGCCAGCTCCTCCCGGGCCTCCGCGGTCTGGATCTGCTCCGCGACCTGGTGGGCCTCGGTCATGGCCTCCCGGACGGTCTCCGGCGGCACGGGCCGCTGGAGGGTGAGCTGCGGGGCGCCCAGGTCGTCGCCGTCCTCGGTGGTGTAGGTGGGGCTGATGAAGAACGCCCCGCCGCCCATCTCGGTCACGTACTCGACCAGCAGCTCCCCGACACGGGACTCCCACTCCCGCTTCGCGTCGTCGTCGGAGTACAGGGCCTGCCACTCGAATTCCGCGCTGGCGTCGTCCAGGGCCCGGCGCAGCGGCTGCCCCACGTAGTCGCGGATCATCTCGTTCCAGCCCTCGTCCTCGTGGGCCTCGTACTTGGTCCCGACCAGCTCGTGCATCTGCTGGAACACGTCGCAGTCGGGGTTGAGCTGGAACGTCACGACGCCGGTGGAGGTCATCTCCAGGTTGTCGGCGGTGACGACCGTCTCCGAGGACATCTCCGCCTCGTCGCCGCCGGAGAAGGTGAACGTGCGCTGGCCGCCGGGGTAGACGTACACCTCGTCGCCCGGGCCGTAGTACTCCCGGTTCCCGGATTCGACGCACTGGTCGAAGGCGGTGGAGGAGAACAGGCCGGCGTTGTACTCCAGCCCCATCTCGTCGGGGTCCACGCTGACGGAGCAGGCGGTGAGGCCGAGTGCGAGGGCGGCGGTCGCGAGTGCGGCGGTGGTGGTGCGGTTGGGGGTCATCGGGGGTCCTTAGGGGGTGTCGTGGGAGTCGATGAGGTGGACCGCTCCGCCGCCGGCCGGTGTACCGGTCCGGTCGGCGGTCTCGTCGTGACGGCGGGCGGGGCGGGCGGGGCGAGCGGCGCGGGGCCCGGCGCGGCCCGGAGGGGGCCGCGGACAGGACCGGCGCGGCGTGTCCGCCGGGTGGGCTCCCCGCGCCGTGCGGCGCGGAGGGTGTCGTACTGCTCGTCGGTGTGTCGTCCGGTGGGGTGCTCGTGCCCGCCGGAGGACTCCCGGTGGTGTCGGGAAGGCCCCGGGCAGCCGTGTCCCCGTTCTCCGCGGACCTTCTACGATCCGCCGCGGTGGCCGCGGGTTCGTCGGAACGGGGACGGCCGGGCGCTGTGGCCGGATCCGGCCAGGGCGGGGTCGGTCGAACGGCGGGGGAGGCGGGGGCGCGACCGGCGGCACCCGCTCGCCCCGCCGGGCGTGACCTGCCTCCGCCGTCGAGGGGCGGGCCGCGCCCGTCGGACGATTGTGCCTGGAAGATCCTGCTGTTACCGTTGGTAACACGCATTGACCGCCCCTCCGCCCCCGGAGGGTCCGACAAAGGATGTAAGCGCATGAGTGAGGCCCCCGCGCCCGCCTTCAGCCTGGAACCGAGCGAGGACGTCCGCGACGTCCGGGACTGGGCCCACGGGTTCGCCGCCGACGTCATCCGCCCCGCCGCGGCCGAGTGGGACGAACGCGAGGAGACCCCCTGGCCGATCATCCAGGAGGCGGCCAAGATCGGGCTCTACTCCCTCGACTTCTTCGCCAACCAGTGGCTGGAGCCGAGCGGGCTCGGCATCCCCGTCGCCTTCGAGGAGCTCTACTGGGGCGACCCCGGCATCGCCCTGTCCATCACCGGCACGGGGCTGGCCGCCGTCTCCGTCGCCTCCAACGGCACCCAGGAGCAGCTCTTCGAGTGGGTCCCGCAGATGTTCGGCAGCGCCGAGGACGTCAAGCTCGGCGCGTTCTGCTCGTCGGAGCCCGACGCCGGGTCCGACGTCTCGGCCATCAGGACCCGAGCCGTCTACGACCAGGCCAAGGACGAGTGGGTCCTGAACGGCGTCAAGACGTGGGCGACCAACGGCGGCATCGCCGACGTCCACGTCGTCGTCGCCTCGGTCGAGCCGGAGTTCGGCTCCCGCGGCCAGGCCTCGTTCATCGTGCCCCCGAACACCCCGGGCCTGTCCCAGGGACAGAAGTTCAAGAAGCACGGCATCCGCGCCTCCCACACCGCCGAGGTCGTCCTGGACGACGTCCGGGTCCCCGGTTCGTGCCTGCTGGGCGGCAAGGACAAGCTCGACGAACGCCTCGCCCGCGCCCGCGAGGGCCGCAGCTCCAAGGGCCAGGCCGCCATGAAGACCTTCGAGGCCTCCCGCCCGAGCGTGGGGGTCATGGCGGTGGGCACCGCGCGCGCCGCCTACGAGTACGCGCGGGACTACTCCACCCAGCGCGAGCAGTTCGGCCGCCCCATCGGCGACAACCAGGGCGTGGCCTTCCTCCTCGCGGACATGGCCACCCGCATCGACGCCGCCCGCCTGCTGGTGTGGCGCGCCGCCTGGATGGCCCGCAACGGCAAGGACTTCACGAACGCGGAGGGCTCCATGAGCAAGCTCTACGCCTCGGAGACCGCCACCTTCGTCACCCAGAACGCCCTGCGCATCCTCGGGGGCAACGGCTACACGCGTGACTACCCGGTGGAGCGCTGGCACCGCGACGCGTCGATTTTTACCATCTTCGAGGGGGCCAGCGAGATCCAGAGGCTCATCATCGGCCGCGCCGTCACCGGCCTGCCGATCCGGTGACGTCCATGCAGGTCGGAGCGCTGGTTCCGTCGGTGCAACCCGGGTCGCGGACGGGTCGTGTGCGGTGCGCGGGCACCCGTCGAGTCACTCGGATTCACCGGTCCTTCCCTGCTTGACGGGGACGAGTACTGCCGCTGCCATTGCCGCGGCAATGGCGCACATGGCCGCCCTCGGACACGAGGTCGGGCAGCCCTGAACCCGGGAAGCGGCACCACGAGGGGAAGTCACCTCGACCGGACTCAGCAGGACGGTGGAACACGAGAGCGGCCCCCGCGTCCGGGGAGGGGGATTCTCGGGGTCCCCGCAACTCCCTGAAATCCAGGGTGTTGCGGGGATCGCTGGAACCCACGGGAAAGGACGCGGGGGCCGGTCGCCGCCCGGCAGGTCCCCACCCGTCGGACGCACGCTCGGGAACGGCGTGCTCATCGGAGGTCGGGCATCAGGAGCGGGCCCCTCACGCGGCAGCGCGGGAGGCCTCCACCTCCCCCGCCGGACCGTACGCCGGCGTCTGGCGGGTGAGCCCCCACGTCAGCAGCACACGCCCCACGGTGCGCACGCGGGCGGGGACCCGGGTCTCCAGGAACCGGCCTGCCGCGAAGTAGGCCACGGTGACGGCGCCGGACACGACCGGGGTCACCACCTCGGCCAGGGACCCCTCGGGGATGACGATCCCCCGTGAGCTGGCGTGGTGGACGGCCGCGCCGACGATGACGCCGACGATGACGGGAATCAGGGTGCGGATGTTCGCGGGCAGGTTCATGGGCTCCCTCTCAGGGGTGTCGAAGGGGACGGAGCGGCGCACCACGCGAAGCGGTTCCCCCTCGGCGGAGCACCGGCACACGCACCGCCCGAAGGCGGTACCACTACCGGTACAGGCGGTTCGGGCAAACGACAAGGAGCTGGTACGCCCGGTACCGGCCCCTGAGGTGCGGTTGCTCCAGCCGGTGGAAGGCGCCCGCGGCGGCCGAGGACCTTCCCGGAGACGGGGCCGCCGGGTTCCGCCGGCCGCCCGCGGGACCGCAGCACCGTCCCCGCCGCGGGAACACCGAAGGGCCGGGGCCCCTGGCCCCGACCCCTCTCCGTCCGTCCTCCTCCGGCGCCTCAGACGCGGTCCTCCCCGCTGTGCTTCTCCAGGAACGTGTAGACGTCGTGCTCGTCCACGCCCGGGAAGGTGCCCGAGGGCAGGGCCGACAGCACGTGGGAGTGGGCGCGGGCCGACGGCCACACGTTGCCCTCCCAGCGGGCGGCCAGGTCCGCGGGCGGGCGCACGCAGCACTCGCCGGTGGGGCAGTTGGACTGGGTCCGGTTGGTGGTCTCCCGTCCGCGGAACCAGCGCGACTCCTTGTAGGGCACGCCGAGGGTGATGGCGTAGTTGCGCTCCCGGCTCGGGTCCACGTGCGCCACGCACCAGTGGGTGCCGTTGGGCTTGTCCGTGTACTGGTAGTAGATCGAGTAGCGGTCCGGGGAGGCGAACACCTGGCGCCCCGACCACTGGCGGCACATGCGCTGGCCCTCGATGGCGCCGGTCTCGTCGGTGGGGAAGACCAGGCCGTCGTTCTCGTAGGCCTTGTAGATGATGCCGGTCTCGTCGTTGCGGATGAAGTGGCAGACCAGGTCCAGGTGGCGGTGGGCCAGGTTGGTGAACCGGTGGGCCGCCATCTCGTAGGAGACCGAGTAGACGTCGCGCAGGTCCTCCACCGAGAGGTCGCGTGCGTGCTTGGCCTCCTGGAGGTAGGTGACGGCGGTGCTCTCGGGGATGAGGACGGCCGCCGCGAAGTAGTTGGCCTCGACCCGCTGGCGCAGGAAGTCGCCGAAGTCCCGGGGCTGGCCGTGGCCGAGCACCACGTGGCCGAGGGTCTGGAGGAGGATCGTGCGCGGGCTGTGCATGCCCAGCGTGGTCTCGCGCTTGAGGTAGATCCGCCGGTTGACGTGGTCGGTGAGGGAGCGCACCGAGCGGGGCAGGTCCTGCACGTACCTGAGGCTGAACCCGTGGTGCGTCGCGATCGCGAGTATCTGCCCCTGGGAGAGGGCGCCCGCGGTGTAGTTGACGGCGTCCAGGGTCTCGGTGGCGGCCTTCTCGATCTGCTCGAAGTAGTTGCCGCGCTCGCGCATCTGCCGGCGCAGGTCGGCGTTGGCCCGCCTGGCCTCCTCGGGGCTGGCCGTGGGCTTGGCGTGGCGCCGCTTGAGCTCGTCGTAGAGGCCGACGATGTGTTCGAGCACGTCGTTGGGGACCCTCTTGCCGACCTTGAGGTGGGGGAGGTTGAGCTCCTGGTAGAGGGAGTCGCGCTGGGCCTCCTCCACGGAGATCTCCAGCTGCGCGCGCCGGCTCGGGGGCTGCTTGGAGAGGAGTTCCTCGACGGAGACGCCGAGGGCGGAGGCCAGGGAGGTGAGGAGGGAGAGCTTGGGCTCGCGCTTGCCGTTCTCCAGCAGGGAGAGCTGGGAGGGGGCCCTGCCGACGCGTTCTCCCAGGTCGGAGAGGGTCATACCTCGCGCGCGCCGCAGATGACGGAGCCGCTGACCAAAGGTGACGAGATCTAGGTCACCTGTCAAAGACGGTATTTCTTCAGCACCAAAGTACGCCATGGGTTCATCTTACGGAAAGAATCGCTGATCTTCGCACGATTTCAAGTGGAAAAGCTCTGGAACTTCACCAAGAATCATAGTTACCGGCGGGGAACATACGCCCAGGGCTCAGCCCCTGGTCCTGGCAGGAACTCCCTCGACCGGTGCGAACACCTTGGGGACTACACGTAAGGCGGGAACGAACATGGGCACCAGCGCTCGACGTCAGGAAGCCAGCGCCGAACTCCAGCGCGACTGGGAGACCAACTCCCGGTGGGCCGGTATCGAGCGCACCTACTCCGCCGACGACGTGGTCAAGCTCCGCGGTTCGGTCACCGAGGAGCACACCCTGGCCCGCCGGGGCGCCGAGCGCCTCTGGGACCTGCTCCACACCGAGGACTACGTCAACAGCCTCGGCGCCCTCACCGGCAACCAGGCGGTCCAGCAGGTCCGCGCCGGCCTGAAGGCCATCTACCTCTCCGGGTGGCAGGTCGCCGCCGACGCGAACCTCTCCGGCAGCACCTACCCGGACCAGAGCCTCTACCCCGCCAACTCGGTCCCGGCCGTGGTCCGCCGCATCAACAACGCCCTGCTGCGCGCCGACCAGATCACCTGGTCCGAGGGCGACGACACCGCTCCCGAGTGGCTCGCCCCGATCGTGGCCGACGCCGAGGCCGGCTTCGGCGGCGTCCTCAACGCCTACGAGCTGATGAAGGGCATGATCGCCTCCGGCGCGGCCGGCGTGCACTGGGAGGACCAGCTGGCCTCCGAGAAGAAGTGCGGGCACCTGGGCGGCAAGGTCCTCATCCCGACCGGCCAGCACGTCAAGACCCTGAACGCCGCCCGCCTGGCCGCGGACGTCGCCGGTGTCCCCTCCCTCGTCATCGCGCGGACCGACGCCCAGGCCGCGACCCTGATCACGAGCGACATCGACGAGCGCGACCGGCCCTTCGTGACCGGCGAGCGCACCGCCGAGGGCTTCTACCGCTTCCGCAACGGCGTGGACGCCTGCGTCGCCCGCGGCCTGGCCTACGCCCCGCACTCCGACCTGCTCTGGATGGAGACCGCGACCCCCGACCTGGAGGTCGCCCGCGACTTCGCCGAGCGGATCAAGGCGGAGTACCCGGACCAGATGCTGGCCTACAACTGCTCGCCGTCCTTCAACTGGAAGCGGCACCTGGACGACGCGACCATCGCGAAGTTCCAGCGCGAGCTGGGCCACATGGGCTACAAGTTCCAGTTCATCACCCTGGCGGGCTTCCACTCGCTCAACCACTCGATGTTCAACCTGGCCAAGGGCTACGCCCGGAACGGGATGACGTCGTACGTCGAGCTCCAGGAGGCCGAGTTCGCGTCCGAGGCCGACGGCTACACCGCCACCCGCCACCAGCGCGAGGTCGGCACCGGCTACTTCGACGCGATCAGCACGACCATCTCCCCCGAGGCCAGCACCACGGCTCTCACCGGCTCCACCGAAGAAGACCAGTTCTCAGCGGCTCACTGACCTGGTCTTCGTTCCCAGGAGTCCGTCCCTCCCCGCTTTCGTGGCTGGGGCGGGGCGGGACGGACTCCGCCCCCTGGCCGTCGGCCGTACGCGGTCCGTGTCACACGCGTATGGCCGGCGGCTTGTCCGTGTCCGTGTCCGGTTTCGGGCGTCCTCCGTCGCGTATTCGCGCACGCGTCGCTTTGGCCGCCCGCCGTACCGGGACCTAGGCTGGCGACCGCGCGGGGTCGGCGCCCGCCGGCCCGCCACGAGACCAGGAGGCACCCGTGAAACTCCTCGACCCGCTCCTCGCGACCCTTCCCGTCCTGCGCCGCGTCCTCGCCGTGGGCGCCCTGTCGGCGTTCGTGGTCCTGGGCACCGCCGCCTGCGACGACGTCCTGCCGGACGTGGACACGGAGCAGCAGGACGACGGCGACCAGGACGACGGTGACCAGAACGACGACGGTGACGACGGCGGCGACGACCAGGACGGCGACGGCGACGATCAGGACGACCAGGACGACGACGGCGAGGGCTGACACCGGGGAGCCCCGTCCCTGAGCCCCCCGGTCACGCGTCCGGCGCACAGCGCGTAGATTGCGACGCGTGACCGACAAGACCCGAGCACCGCACACCGCCGAGGACGCGGGGACGCCGTCCTCCCCCACAGCACCGCCGGAGCGGGGCCTGCTGCGCTGGGAGGTCGTGTGCGTCCTCGCGCTCTCCCTGGGCGCGTCCGCGGTATCGGCGATCATCTCCTTCGCGGGCGTGCTCACGGCTCCGGGGGGCCTGGCCGAGCAGACCGCGAGCCTGGTGAACCCGCGCGCCGACGCCCGCCCCTGGCTGGACCTGTCCCGCCAGCTGTACGCGCTGGTCTTCTCACTGGCCCCGGTACTGCTGGTGGCCTACCTCATGCGCCGCTCGGGAGAGTCCTCCCGCACGATCGGCTTCGACGTGCGCAGGCCGGGCTTCGACCTGGGCACCGGCGCCGCCCTGGCCGCGCTGATCGGCGCGGGGGGCCTGGCCGTGTACGTGGTCTCCTGGAACCTGGGCCTGACCCTGACGATCGTGCCCAGCACCCTGGAGGGCAACTGGTGGGACGTGCCCGTCCTCGTGCTCCAGGCCGCCAAGAACGGCGTCCTGGAGGAGGTCATCGTCGTCGGGTACCTGCTGCACCGGCTGGGCCAGCTCGGCTGGGCGCCGTGGAAGGCGGTGCTCGCCAGCTCGGTGCTGCGCGCCTTCTACCACCTCTACCAGGGGGTGGGCATGTTCTTCGGCAACCTGGTGATGGGGCTGGTCTTCGGCTGGTTCTACCTGCGCTACGGGCGGGTCATGCCGCTGGTGGTCGCGCACACCGTCATCGACATCGTGGCCTTCGTCGGCTCCGTGTACCTCATCGGCCGGATCGACTGGCTTCCCTTCTGAGCGCGCGGTCCCGGATGGCGTCCTCCAGGTGGCCGGGTCTGCCCAGCAGCAGGCCCACACCCAGGTTGACCGCGACCAGGGCCACCACCAGCAGCAGCGGGGCGTGCCAGCCGCCGCTCGCCTCGTGCAGCAGGCCGAACAGGAAGGGGCCGGCTCCGCCCATCAGGTAGCCCAGGCTCTGGCTGGAGGCCGACAGGGCGGCCGTGCCCGCGCCGGTGCGGGTGCGCAGCGCGAAGGAGGTCAGGGCGAAGACGAAGCTGCCCATGCCGATGCCGACGAGGGTGGTCCACACCCACACCCCCGAGAGCGGGGAGAACCACAGTCCGGCCAGGCCCGCGAGGTAGGCGGCGGCGAACATGACCACGAACGGCCGCTGGTCGCGGAGCCGGGTGAGCAGGGTGGGCAGCACCAGGGACATCGGGATGCCCAGGACGGTCAGGTAGGACAGGGCCAGCCCCGCCGTCTGGGGGGACATGCCCTGGTCGCGCAGCATCTGCGCGTACCAGCCGAACATGATGTAGGCCACCGAGGACTGCGTGCCGAAGTACAGCATGGCCTGCCAGCCGATGCCGGTGCCCAGCACCTGGCGGAAGCCCAGCGCCTGGGAGGGGTCCCCGGGGGCGGGCTCGTGGCGCAGCGCCAGCAGCCAGGGCACGGCGGCGACGACGCCGAAGAGGGCGTAGGCGCCCAGGGCGATCCGCCACTCCCCCGTGGACTGCTCCAGGGGGACGGTGGAGGCCGCCGCGATGGTGGTGCCCAGGGCCAGGGCGGTGGTGTACACCGTGGTCATCAGGCCGACGCGGTCGGGGAAGTGCTGCTTGACCAGGGCGGGGAGGATGACGTTGCCGACCGCGCCGCCGGAGAGCGCCACGGCGCTCAGGGCCAGGAACATCCAGGGCTCGGGCACCAGCGCGCGGGTGGCGAGGCCGACGGTGACGGCGGTCAGCGCGTAGACCAGCAGGTGGTGCTCCCCCAGGCGGCGGGCCAGGGCCGGGGTGAGGCCGCCGAAGAGGGCGAAGCACAGGACGGGGAGCGTGGTGAGCAGGCCGGCGCCGACCGCGGTCATCCCGAGTCCGGCGGTGACCTCGCCGAGCACGGGGCCGACGCTGGTGATCGCCGTGCGCAGGTTGAGGGCGGCGAGGGCGATGCCGGCCGCGAGGAGCAGGAGGACGGCCCGCGGCGGGCGGGCGGGGGCGGTCGTGCCTGCGGGGGGACCGCTCGTCACGGGCGTGTGGGGCGCTGATCCGGCGCTCATGGAAGGCGACTCACAGATTCGTAGGATGACCGGATGTACTTCATGAGGATAACGCATTGCCGTTCGAGGCCAATTCCCGACGGTAACTGGTCTAAGCTCCGGCCTTAACCGTTCCGTACCTGTGCGCTGGCCCTGTCATCCGGCGACCCGCCCCTAGGAGGTAAACGCGTGCCCCTCGCCTCGACACGCCGGACCGGTCTCGTAGACCAGGTCATCAGTCAGTTACGAGCGCAGATCGACTCGGGTGAATGGGGCGTCGGCGACCGCATCCCCACCGAGTCGGAGCTCTCCGACCAGCTCGAGGTGGGCCGCAACACCGTGCGTGAGGCCGTCCGCGCCCTCGCCCACGCGGGCCTGCTGGAGATCCGCCAGGGTGCGGGCACCTTCGTCCGCGCCTCCAGCGAGCTCGGCGGCGCGCTCCGGCGCCGTCTGGAGCGCTCCCGCCTGCGGGAGAACCTGGAGGTGCGCCGCGCGCTGGAGGTGGAGGCCGCCAGACTGGCGGCCCTGCGCCACAGCGACGAGGACATGGCCGACATCGACCGCGCGATGGCCCTGCGCGAGGCCGCCTGGCGCGACCGCGACATGAGCGCGTTCGTGGAGGCCGACTTCACGTTCCACCGCTCGGTCGTCAACGCCACCCACAACACCCTGCTCATCGACCTGTACGACGACATCGCCCAGGTCGTGTACGCCAGCATCGCGCACACGGCGTACGAGCAGAACGACGGCGCCACGAACCAGCCCTCGTCCGAGACCGACGGCGTGGACCACTCGAAGCTGACCGAGGCCATCCGCTCCGCGGACCCGGCGGCGGCCGCCCGGGAGGCCACCTGCTACATCGACGAGCTGCTGTCCCTCACCGAGGACTGACGCCCCGGACGCGCGTCGCCGGCGCCGCCGCGCGGGGCGGGAGCCCGGGCCGGCCCGGAGAGGACGGGTCCGGGCACGCGGACGGGGCTCAGTCTCCCCGGTAGGCCTCGCCCACGGCCGGGCGCGGCCCCACACGGGGTCGCCCCGCCGCAGGGTGGCCCTCGGCCGCGAGCGACGCGGTGTCGCGGCGCACCGCGCCCAGGGCCCGGGAGCGCCCCGCGGCGGGCCGGCTCCCGCTCCCGGCGGCCCCCTCCCAGCCCGAGACCCGCGAGGGGTCCAGGCCGAGCAGGTCCAGGGTGCTCTCCCCCGCGTACACGGCGTCGATGATCTCCTGCTCCCGGGAGAGGCTGCTCATGGTCTCGGCGATGATGGCGCTCACCTGCCCCCGGGGCAGGCAGACCACGCCGTCGTCGTCGGCGACGATCCAGTCGCCGCGGCGCACCGGCAGGGGCGCCGGGCCGCTCGCGGTCATGCTGATCTCCCGGCCGACGGAGCCGCCCGCCTCGTGGCCCGCCTCGCGGACGGCGACCCCGGCCCCGAACACGGGGAGCTCGCAGCGCGCGATGGCGGCGATGTCGCGGACGCAGCCGTCCAGGACGATGCCGCTCACGCCGCGGGTCCGGGCGGCCACGGCGAGGATCTCGTCGACGTAGCCGTACTCGGACTCCCCCGCCACGTCCACGACGAGGGCGGCCCCGGGCGGCGCCTGGGCCACCGCCACGTGGAGGGCGAGGTTGTCCCCCGGTGTACAGCGCACCGGGAAGGCGGTCGCGGCGAACGCGGCCCCCGGCCAGACCGAGAACAGGTGCGTGCCGAAGGGCCGGCCGCCGCAGCGGGCCAGGGCCACCGTTCCCACAGCCGTCAACGTCTTCGCAAGCGCCACGTCAGCCTCCCACTACACCCGCGCCCGGTGCGGCCGGTTCGGACCGACCTCCTCCATACTCACGGGTAACTTAAGCGTGACGCAAGCCATACGTGGCGGAAACACGTAAAAATGCTACCGATGGTTACAGATGAGCCCGAAGCGCACGGGGCCTCCCACCCTGCGTCACGCACAGGGCCGGCCCCGACCGGGCCCTCGCCTGGTCGGGGCCGGTCGGCCCGGACGGCCCCGCTCAGCCGGGGAACCACTCCACCGGCCGCTCCCCGCCCCTGCGCTCCTTGCGCACGGACAGGTGGTCCCAGGTCTCCACGTAGCCCACGCCCGGCGCGGACCGCACCGACTCCAGCGCCTCCACCAGCTGGCAGCGGTCCGGGGCGGTGAGGGTGCCGATGATGTCGTAGCGGCCGAAGCCGCTGGCCATGAAGGAGACGCGGGGCATGTTCGCCAGCGCGGAGCCCAGCGCCTCGGCGTCGCCCCGGCAGCGCAGGCCGAAGCCCAGCTGCTCGTTGGCCCCCACCGCCGACGGCTCCACCAGCGCGGTCACGTGCACCACACCGGAGTTCAGGAGCCGCACGACCCGCGAGCGGGCCGCCGCCTGCGACAGGCCCACCTGTCGGGCCAGGTCCGCGTACGAGGCCCGGCCGTCCTTCAGCAACTGCCGAACCAGACGCCAGTCCAGGGCGTCCAACTCGATGTCGCGCAGTTCCCGCACGCTGCTGTGGGCGTCCTTGAAGACGGCGTTGGCGCGGAAGACCTCCGCGCCCTCCACCCCCGGCAGCGAGCGGAGGTCGGTGAGCTCCTTGGTGAGGGCTCCGTCGTCGGCCACCCGCACCTGCGCGACGGCCGGGAACCTCCCGGCCGACTGCGCCGCGAAGGTCACCGCCTCGCGCTCGCCCAGCGCCTCCAGCAGCGGCCCCACGGGGCCGTTGACCCGGAACGACACATGACCGAGGACCTCCATGCCCACGACTCCGGCGTGCAGCACCCCCACGATCCGGATCGCCCCCGACTGGACCAGCTGGCGCACTCTGGCGCGAACCGCCGTCCGGGACAGGCCGACTCCGTCGGCCAGCGCCTGGAACGTCGCTCTGCCGTCCCCCTGCAACGCGCGCATAAGCGCGGCGTCAACCGCATCAAGCACGATGGTGCCTTTCGTTCCCATGACGCCGCCCTTCCCCCGGACGACGCCCCCTCCTGCGGCCAGATCATCGCAGCTGTGGAGCCCGTTCACTACTGATCGCGAAAGAAATCGGTTGATTCACCCCTTTGATCGGCCCGAAAGCATCATCCAATCCCCCAACCACGGCGTCGGGACCACATAACAGACTTGTATAGAACATCCCTCTTGAGTGAGTAGTCGTGCGCACAACTCTCACAAAGCGCCACACTGAACTTGCGGACCCTCGCACACCGCTCCGGCAGGGCACACGTGCCCCGGGGCGGGAGGCGTACCGCACCGAGCGTCCGACGTGACGGGCGCCGCCGGGGAGGGTTCCCCGCGGCCCCGCCGGACGCGGACCCGACAGGGGCCCCGGACACGGAGCCGGGCCCCGGGGCGTGACCGTCGCGCGGCGAGGGCGACGGGGGACAACCGAACGGGGCGGACCCAGCCGTCCCGATGCTGGAGAGGAATCGTCGGTGGCAGCGGAGGACGATCAGCGGGACGAGGCGCCCGCGCGCCTGAGTACGGGGCGGGCGCTGCTGTGGACCGCGGCGTCGGTCCCCCTCCCGGGCCTGGCCCACCTGCGCATGCGGCGCAGGGTCGCGGGGGCGGTGATCCTCGGCCTGTACCTGGCCGGGATCGCGGCCCTGGCCTTCTCGGCCTGGCGCATCGGCGCACACGAGTCGGGGGCCATGGCCCTGCTCGCCGGAATGGCGGTCCAGAGCCGCTGGCTGCTGGGCGCCATGGGCCTGGTGTTCGTGGCCGCGGTCCTGTGGCTGGCGGTCGTCCTCCACTCCTGGACGATCACCAGACCCGCGGGGATGCCCTTGGGCCGGCGGCTGCTCAGCGGGGCCGTGGTGCTGGTCCTGTGCCTGGCCATCGCGGCGCCCTCCGCCCTGGCCCTGCACGGCGGGTACACGGCCCACGAGACCCTCGCCGACGTGTTCAGCGGCGACGAGGACCCCGAACTGCCCCCCCACGACGCGGCCGACCCCTGGAACGGGGCGGAGCGGGTCAACGTCCTGCTGATCGGCGCGGACTCGGCGGACAACCGCTACGGGGTCCGCACGGACACCATGATGGTCGCCAGCATGGACCCCGAGACCGGCGACGCCGTCCTGGTGGGCCTGCCCCGCAACCTGGAGAACGTACGGTTCCCGGAGGACAGCGCCCTCGCCGAGCGCTACCCCGAGCCGTACGGCTTCGACCTCCTCCTCAACGACGTGTACCAGACGGTGGCCGAGGAGCCGGACGAGCTGGCGCTCAACCCCGTCGTGGGAGACCCGTCCGCCGACACCCTCAAGAAGGTGATCGGCTACAACGTCGGCCTGGACATCGGCTACTACGCGATGGTCGACATGATGGGCTTCCGCGACCTGATCGACGCCATCGGCGGCGTGCAGGTCCGCATCGAGGAGCCGATCCCCTACGGCGTCCACGGAGGGGTCCTGGAGCCGGGCCTGCGCAGGCTCGACGGCCACGAGGCGCTCTGGTACGGGCGGTCCCGGGTCAACAGCGACGACTACGGGCGGATGGGCCGCCAGGGCTGCCTGATCAAGTACGTCACGGAACAGGTCGAGCCGACGACGATCCTGACGAGCTACCGCAGGCTCGCGGGCGCCACCAAGCGGACCCTGAGCACGGACATCCCCCAGAGCAAGGTGCCCGCGTTCATCGAACTGGCCGACCTGGTCACCGACACCGGGCGGATGAGCACGTTCCAGCTGTCCCCGCCCCAGGTCAACACCGCCAACCCCGACTGGGACGAGGTCAGGGACCTGGTCGCCGAGGCGATCGCCGCCGGGAGCGGGGAGACCGACGACATGCCCGACGCGGCCTCCCCCTCCGCCTCGCCCGAGGAGGGCGGCGAGGACGCGGAGGAGGCCGCCGGGGAGGGCGACGACCGCACCGAGTGGCAGGAGTACACCGGGCTGGACGAGGAGGAGCCCGCCGACCCGGGCCGCCAGGTGGGCTCGGAGGCCACCGACCTGAACACGATCTGCCCCTGATCCGACCAGGCGCGCGACGGCGCCCGGGAGCCCGTCGGGCCCCGGGCGCCGTCGCGTCCCGGGGGCTTGCGGCGTCCGGGCCCGCCGACCGCGCACGGCCCCTCCGCGGCCCGCCCGACGCCCCCGGGCGTCCGGGCGTCCGGGCGCCCGCACGGCCGGAGGCGGCGCGCGGTCCCCGCCCCGCTCCTGCGTCCACGGCCTCCGCGGACACCACCGCCCGCCGGCCCGCCCGGCGGGGAGCTCGGAAGACGTCCCCGCTGCCCCTCCGCGGCCCCGCGCAACCGTGACTGACCGGAGTCGGTCAGCTGCACCGGGGGGCGTTGCCGCCCCGTCCGGGCCGTGTGACTCTGACGCCGTGACCACCGCGCAGCTCTGGACCCTCGTCGCGCTGGGCGCCTTCCACGGCCTCCACCCGGGCATGGGCTGGCTGCTGGCCGTGTCCCGCGGCCTCCAGGAGGGGGGCCGCTCCGAGGTGCTCCGCTCCCTCCCCGCGGTCGCGGCCGGGCACGCGGGGAGCGTCGCCGTCGCCGCGGTCGCCGTCACCGTCACCGGTTCGGTGACCGCCTCGGTGCTGTTCCCCGTGGTGGGCGGGTCCGTGATCGTCCTCGTGGGGCTGCTGATGCTGCTGTCGCGCCGGCACTTCCACTGGCGGGAGGTGCGCCTCCCCCTGTGGCAGGTGGCCGCCTGGTCGTTCCTGATGTCGTCCGCGCACGGGGCGGGGCTCATGCTCATGCCGGTCCTGGCCGGCCGCCTCTCGCACGCGGAGGGGGGCGGCCACGCGGGGCACGGGGGGACGGCGCCGGACGCCGCCGCGCAGGCGGCCCCGGCGGGAGCGGCGCCCGGCGCGCCCGACGGGGGGTGGTCCCTGTGGGACGCGACCCTGACCGGGCTGGCCGCGACGGGGGTGCACACGGCGGCGATGCTGTTCGCCTCGGGGGTCGCGGCCCTGATCGCCTACGACTTCCTGGGGGTGCACGCCCTGCGCTGGAAGGGGGTGACCATGGACCGGATCTGGGCGCTGACCCTGGTCCTGGGGGGCGTGTTCGTCCTCTGGTCGATCCGGTGACCCCCGGTGCGCCGCGGCGGTAGACGGGAACCGATCTGGGCAATATGTCCCTAGTGCCTGAAATCTGATGGAATATTCGGAGACTGACCACTCTTGAACGCGCGTCGGCGGCACCCGCACGCCGCCGGGCACGAACACGGAGGGGCGGAAGGGCATGACACACAGAAGCGCGCGGCCCGGGCGCCGCTGGCACGGGCTCCTGGCCGCCGTGGCGATCCTGGCCGTCCTCGGCCTCGTGGCGGTCGTGGGCGCCCGCTGGCTGGCCCGCAACACCGACGTCTTCCCCGTGTCGACGCCGTGGGGCCCGGAGTGCTCGGTGTGGACCGGCGAGGACCAGGT
This sequence comes from Nocardiopsis tropica, assembly GCF_042660575.1. Taxonomy (NCBI): domain Bacteria; kingdom Bacillati; phylum Actinomycetota; class Actinomycetes; order Streptosporangiales; family Nocardiopsidaceae; genus Nocardiopsis; species Nocardiopsis tropica. Next base: position 176,042 of record NZ_JBHSUF010000009.1, on the reverse strand, counting down.
GCGCCTGGACCGGGACCAGGCCCGGCGGGCGACCACGGCCGCCGCCGTCTCCGCGCAGGGCGACTCCGCCCCCGTCGAGGCCCCCGACACCGACGACATCCCGGACGCCGTCATGACGGTCCTGGAGGAGGGCCCGGAGGAGGACGCGGGCCCCTCGCTGACCTGCCGGTCCGTCAAGGACCCCGACCTGCGGGTCCAGGAGGACCTGGAGCCCTCCGGCCTGACCCCGCGGGCAGAGGAGCTCAAGGACGGGATGGAGGAGCACTTCTCCGACCTCAGCCTCGGCGGCTACTACCCGGGCGGCTACGACACGGGGCACGGCGAGGGGTCCGCCCACTACGAGGGCAGGGCGATCGACGTCTTCTACCGGCCGGTCGACGAGGACAACCGGCGCGAGGGCTGGGTGATGGCGCACTGGCTGATCGCGCACGCCCCGGACTACGCCGTCGACGTGATCATCTTCGACGACCGCATCTGGAGCACCTACTACCCGTCGCTGGGATGGCGGGACTACGAGGCGGACCCGGACAACGAGATCCTGCGGCACCTGGACCACGTCCACGTGGACGTCCAGCGGGGCAGCGAGTCCCCGGGCGGCTGACGGGCGGCCGCGCGGCCGGGCCCGGCAGACCGGGCCCGGCCGTCGGCGCGTGCGGGTCCCCCGGCGTCAGTCCTCCAGCCGGAACCCCACCTTGAGCCCCACCTGGAAGTGGGCGACGCCGTCCTCCTCGATGTGCCCGCGGATCTCGGTGACCTCGAACCAGTCCAGGCCGCGCAGCGTGGCCGAGGCGCGGTCGACGCCGTTGCGGATGGCCTGGTCGATCCCCTGCGGGGAGGTGCCGACGATCTCCGTGACGCGGTAGGTGTGGTGGGACATGTGGGACCCCCTGGGTAGTCGGTTGCGCGGTCGCGCACGGCGCGACCCCCGTTTCACTGCCTCCCCTGATTCCCCAGGAGCCACACAGGACGCCTCTCGACCGGCTCGTTCCGAGGTCGGAGCGCCTCCGGGGCGCTTTACCCCCGACCGGGGAATGCTTTGTACACGCGTGGGACGCACGTGACCGGGGTGGTGTGGACTCCCGCCCGGAAAGCGGCCTTTTCCCTGGACGACGTGCCAGGAAAGTCCTGAGCTGGGGCCGAGGACACGCGCTCGGCGGGACTCTCCCGAGACAACGTCGTAACTGACTCTTGATGTACACCGGGGGGCGTCGGTGTACATTGGGACTAGCGCTTCGGTCCCCCGTCGGAGCGCGGGAGCGATGTTCCGAGCCCCCGTTGGAACATCGCGTGCGACGCCGGGTGGTTTGCCCCCGTAACCACCCGGCGTCGCCTTTTGTTCGCATTCGATCGGTGCACCGACCCGATCGTGGCCCCGGCTTGACCGGGGCAGCCGTTTCGCTCCCTGGGGGTCACCATTGGGTAATACCGGTTCCGCCGCCCCGACGCGGTGCTCCAGGCGCGACTGCCGCGCCGAGGCCGCGTGGGCGCTCGTGTGGAACAACCCCAAGCTGCACACCCCGGACCGCCGCAAGGTGTGGCTGGCCTGCGACGAGCACCGCGAGTACCTGTCCGGCTTCCTGGAGGTGCGCGGGTTCCTGCGTGAGTGCGTCCCCATGGCGGAGTTCGAGGGCTGAGACGGGGCCGGACCGCGTTCTCCCCGGTCCGGACCCGCCCGCGTCACCCGGGGCGGGACCGGCCCCACACCGCCGGTCCCGCCCCGGAGGGCTCACTCCACGGCCAGCCGCCAGGCGGCCAGGCGCACCGGTGCGTGGCCGAGCTCCCCTGCCCGGGAGAGCAGTCCGGGCCAGGGGGCGGGCCAGCCGTCGGCGCGCCCCGCCCGCTCCACGATGCCGAGGCCGATCAGGCCCATCGCCTCCCCCGCCGGTCCCGCGGTCCGTGCCGCGGCCCCGAACACGTGCCGCGCCACCGAGGCCAGCGTCTCCCGCGGGACCGGGTCGCGCCCGAAGCGCGGGGCCACGGTGTCGACCACGCCCTCGGCGTCCTCCTCGGGAAGGAGCGCGTGCCGGGACAGGATCGCCGCGGCGCGCAGGAGCAGTCCGCCGAGCGCGCCCGGGTCCGGGTCGCCGTCCGCCCGTGAGACCTCCCGGGTGATCATCGCCTGCACGAGCCGCACCGCCTCGGGCCCGTACTCGTCCCTGGCCGCCAGCAGGTCGAGCGCCGAGCACACCTGCCGGCACAGGACGGGGTCGTCGCCCGCCGGGGCCCGCACCGCCTCGTCGCGCAGGAGGTCCACCAGGCGGAGCACCCGCTTGTGGGGCCCACCACCGGACCCGCCGTCCGGCCGCCGCACGGGAACGCCCTCACCCGGCCCGGGGACGGAGGCCAGCAGCCGGGAGAGCGCCTCCGCGATCCGGTCGCGTCCCCTGCCCCTGCCCAGGAGTGCGTGGAAGACGCGGAACGCCTGGTCGACGGGGCTGTCCGGGTCGCACAGGGCCTCCACGGCGTCGTCGAGGTCGTACTCGGTCCAGGGCGCCCAGCGGCCGGCCCACCCGCCGAGCCGCCAGTGGTCGCGGCCCGGGTCGGGCAGCGCGTCCACCACGGCGGCGACGGCCTCCCGGCTCGCGGGCGGGCAGTGCATCGGGGACACCTGGAGCAGGGAGAACTGGACCTCCACCTCCGTGAACCCCCGGACGTGCGCGGTCAGCGCGGGAAGCGCGGCCGGGTGGTCCAGTACGCGCATCAGCGAGCCCGCCACGGCGGCGCGCACGTCCCGGTGCAGCCCCTCCGCGTCCAGGGCGCGGGCGAGGGTGTCGACGGCTCCCGGCGGCCGGTGGTGTGCGAGCAGCCGCGCCGCCGCCTTGCGGACGGTGACCTTGGCCGGTCCCTCCAGGGCCCGCGCCAGGACCGGACCCAGCCGGGAGGGCGCGACCGCCAGGGCACAGCGCGACATCGCGGGCGCGGCGGCCCGCGACTGCGGGCCGTCGGCGTGGGCCAGCACCAGGCGCAGGGCGCGCTCGGGCCTGTCGCCGTGGCCGAGCGCCCCGGCGGCGGCCTCCCGCAGGACGATGTCCGGGCCGTCCAGGAAGCGGGCGACGCGGTCGGTCGTCCCGGGCAGGCGGCCCAGGCCGGACAGCGCGGCCTCGCGCTCGTCGAGCGCGAGGGAGGGATCGCCGACGAGCCCCTCCAGGTACGCGGCGACGCGGTCCCGGAGGTCAACCGGCCAGTCGCGGGCCGTCCGGGCGTCGATGCGGGGCACCCAGGCGGGCGTGCGGGCGCCGGGCCGGCCGAGGCCGGCCGCGGGGTCCGTGAACGCGGGGGCGGACGGGCGGGTGTCGAGTTCGCCGGCGCCGACCGCGCGGTCCGCGGGCGCACCGGCGCCGGCGCCGCCCCCGGGCAGGGGGAGCGCGGTGCCGTGGGGCGTGTGCGCCCTGCTCCTGTGCGCCGCTCCGGCGGGGGCGGAGGCCGCGTCTGCCGTTCCGGGACCCGTGCCCGGGCCCGGTGCGTCCCGGCCTCCCGTGTCCGCGGCGGCCGCCGCGCGGCGGGCCTCGGCCGCGCCGAGTGCGGCGTGGACGATCCCGGGGGCGTGGTGGCGGGAGAGGACGTCCCACACGCGCGGGACCAGCGCGGTGGCGTGGTCGGACCGGAACAGCGCCAGGGCGCCGGCCCGGAGGCCCGGCCCGGCCAGGTACAGGTCCGCCGCCTCGGCGGCGGTGGCGCCGGACGGGTCGTGGCGGATCGCTGCCACCAGCTGGTCCCCCAGGTCGGGGAGCGAACGGGCGCGGCGGCCGAGTTCCCGGGCCAGGGCAACCGCGGGCGCGAAGTCGTCCCGGGCGCGGGCGGCCCGGAGCACCGGCGCGAGCCTCCGGTACAGGTCCTGTTCCGATCCCCGGGGCATCACCTGGTCGAGGAAGGGTTCGGGGGCGCGGGGCACGCGGTCCGCCCGCGCCCCGCCGGTCCACCACGGCGGACCGGACCGGGGGCGTCCCGGTTCGCCGAGCCCGTCCGCGCCGAAGCGCGCGACGAGGCCGGCGTAGGCGTCCAGCGCCCATCCGACCGCTTCCGGGACCCCGCGTGTGTCCGGGTGGCGGAGCAGGCGGGCGGCCAGGTCGCGCAGCGCGCGCCGCGTGGGCGGTGAGGTGTCGCGGGTCCGGAGTGTGTCGGCGAGCAGCCCGCGCAGGGCGGGAAGGGAGGTGGCCGTGCGCACGCCGGGTCCGTCGGCCTCCCCGTCCGGTGCGGCGCGCCCGTGCGGCTCGTCGCCGACCAGCAGCCCCGGCGGGACGGCGGCCAGTGCGACCAGCAGGGCGCGGCGGACCGGATCGCGTTCCGAGCGGGACCGGTCGACCCGCTCCGCGAGGACCCGTGCGAGGAGGCCCGGGTCCCCGGTGCGCGCGGTGGCCTCCACCAGCCGGGCCAGCCCCCGGGCGCGGCGGTCGGCGTCCCCGGCCGAGGCCGCCTCCTCCAGCGGTGCGGCCGCCTCGCCGTAGGGCAGGTGGGCGACGGCCTCCAGGTCGCCGTGGGGGTCGGAGTGCCCGGGGCGTCGGGCCTGGAAGGCGGTGAGCCGCTCCAGCAGGACGCGCGCCCCGGCCTCGGCCCGGTCGCGGGGGAGCAGCCCGAGGAAGGGCAGGAGCGCGAACCCGCCGCGGTCGTGGCCCGTGTCGGCGAACGCGTCGACGTGCTCGCCGCGCACCGCCGGGGGCATGGACCGCAGGACCGCCAGCGCCACCGGGGGGCGGCGGCGCATCTCCCTGTACAGGACCCGGACGTCGCGGCTTCCGTCGGGCAGCGCGGGGAAGCGCTGCGGGTACCGTCGGCGGCCGGGGTCCGGCGGCAGAGCGCGCAGGGTGTGCGGGAAGGCCCCGGAGCGGAGTGCGACGCGCGGGCCGAGGTCCTTCGCGAGGCCGCCGAGCTCGGCGGGGCGGACCGGGTCGAGCGCCCGGCAGAGGCGCCGCCAGTCGGGGAACACGCTGTGGAGGTGGCCGCCGTGCTCCCGGAGGTCGTCCCGGACGCCGGAGAGGAGTTCCAGGAGGATGTCCGGGTGGCGCCGGGCCAGGCGGGTCCAGGAGCGGACCGCGTGGCGGAGGTCGGGCAGGTGGCGGGCCACCTGTTCGGATGAGCAGGCGGGCAGGAGCGCGGCGGCCTCGGCGTCACCGTGGTCGGCGCGGACGCGGGGCAGGAGGAGGTCCGCGACGGAGGTGCGGCGGGCGTGGAAGAGGGTGCGGTAGAGGGCGCGGCGCAGACCCGTGGGGGCGTCCGTCAGCACGGGCGGGACGGCCTCGTCGGGGAGCGGGAACTCGCGGACGGCGCGCAGCGCGGCGCGGCGGAGCGCGTGGTCGGGTCCGGCGAGGTGGCGGGCGACGGCGGCGGTGTCGCGCGCGGCCGTGGCCATGTGCACGGCGAGGCGGCCGTGGCCGTCGGTTTCGAGCTGCCGGAGGATTCCGGCGAGGTGGGGTGTGCCCGCGTGGTCGCGGGCGTAGAGCGCGAGGGTCCGCATGCGCGGGGACGCGGCCTGGTCCCGGAGGGAGCGGAGGAGGTGGTCGGCCGACCCGTACGTCGGCGCGGTGGGGCTCAACGGCCCGGGCGGGATCCGCCCTTCCTGATCGTCATGGCGCTCATGATGGACCACCGCGGCCGGATCCGGCAAGCCGTGCTGGTGGGCGGGGGCGCGGCCCGGGCACGGGCTGCCGCGTCAGGGGGCCGGCGGCTCCAGGAGCCTGCGGGCCCGGGCGAGGTCCTCGGGGGTGTCGCAGTCGGCCGCGGCGAGGTCGTCGGCGGGGACCGGGCGCGGTTCCAGGGGGCCGAGCAGCCCGTACAGCGATCGGCCCGTGTACCCGGCGAGGGCGTCGCGGACGGCGTCGGTGCGCCACACGCCGGTGAGCCACTGCTCCCGGCCCGCGGGGTCCACGAACACGGCTCCGGCCCCGGCCCGGACCGCGGCTCCCGCCAGGGCGTCCAGGTGCTCCGGGGCCAGGTGGGGCAGGTCGGCGGCGAGCAGGGCGAACCAGCCGGAGCGCACGTGGGCGATCCCGGCGCGCAGGGCGGGCACCGGTCCCGAGCCCGGCGGGTCCTCGCGCACGTAGAGCGCGCGTGGGCTCTCCCGGTTCGGGCCGACCACGACCAGGCGGGTGTCGGTCCCCGTCCCCGCCGCGGCCGCGCCGTGGGCGCGGACCGCGTCGGCCACGCGCTCCAGCAGCGTGCGCCCGGCCACGGCCAGCCCGGGCTTGTCGACGCCGCCCATGCGGCGCCCCCCGCCCCCGGCGAGGATCACCGCGTCGAGCGCCCCGGGTCGGTCCTGGCGCGGCGGCGTGCTCCGTGTGCTCGGGGTGTCCATGCCCCCAGGATGGACCACGGCGGGCCCCTCCGGCGAGGAGGGGCCCGCGGGTCAGCCCTTGACGCAGACCACCTGGCGCAGGTGGGCGACCACCTCGACCAGGTCGGTCTGGGCCGCGATGACCGACTCCAGGTCCTTGTAGGCGGCCGGGATCTCGTCGACCACGCCCCGGTCCTTGCGGCACTCCACGCCCCGGGTCTGCTCGACCAGGTCGGCCTCGGTGAAGGTCTTGCGGGCCTTGTTCCGGCTCATCCTGCGGCCCGCGCCGTGCGACGCGGAGTTGAAGGAGGCCGGGTTCCCGAGCCCGCGTACGATGTACGTGCCCGTTGCCATACTTCCTGGAATTATCCCCAAATCGCCGGAGCCCGCGCGGATGGCGCCCTTGCGGGTCACGAGGACGTCCACCCCGTCGTAGGTCTCCTCCGCGACGTAGTTGTGGTGGCAGGAGATCCACTGCTCGAAACGGGTGCCGGGGATCTGCTCGACCAGGGTCCGGCAGGCCAGGCCCATCATGACGTCGCGGTTGCGGCGCGCGTAGTCCTGGGCCCAGAACAGGTCCCGGCGGTAGGCGTCCATCTCCGGGGTCCCGGTGACGAACACCGCCAGGTCCCGGTCGGGCAGGTCCTGGTTGTGCGGCAGCGCCTGGGCCTGCTCGATGTGGTGGGAGGCCAGTTCCTTGCCGATGTTGCGCGACCCGGAGTGGAGCACCAGCCACACGGCCCCGTCGTCGTCCAGGCACACCTCCAGGAAGTGGTTCCCGCCGCCCAGCGTGCCCATCTGGCGCCGGGCGCGGGTCAGGCGGGGGCGCACCGCGGGGGCCAGGTCGTCGAACCCCTTCCAGAACCCGGTCCAGTCGGTCTCCCGCACGGTGGGGACGGTGGCGGGGTCGACCGGTTCGTCGTGGGCGTGGAACCCGACGGGGACGGCCGCCTCCAGTGCGGAGCGGAGCCGCCCGAGGTCGTCGGGCAGGCGCTCGGCGGTCAGGTCGGTGCGCACGGCGGTCATCCCGCAGCCGATGTCGACGCCGACGGCGGCTGGGCTGACGGCGTCGCGCATGGCGATGACCGAGCCGACCGTGGCGCCCTTGCCGTAGTGGACGTCGGGCATGACGGCGAGTCCGTGCACCCAGGGCATGCGGGTGACGTTGTGCAGCTGTTCCATCGCCGCGGCCTCGACCCCGTCGGGCGCGGCCCACATACGGATGGGAACGCGATCACCGGGAACTTCGGTGTAGGGCATGGTCAGGCCACCTCCCTTTCCAGATCTGGCCTGTTCGTCGTCGGTCCGGGCACGTGGCCGTGCCCCCGGACATCAAGCCAGAACGGGGGCGCGGCGGCAACGGGTTTTCGGACGGGGCTCGGGGCCGGGAGGTGTGTGGTCAGCCGCCGATGGCCGACATGGGGCGGGACGGCTGCAGGAAGCTGGGGTCGTTGATGCCGTGTCCGGGCAGCTTGGCGGAGACGGCCGCGGTCCAGCGCTCGGCGATCTCGTCGTCGGTGGCGCCGCCGCGCAGCAGGGAGCGCAGGTCGGACTCCTCTCGCGCGAAGAGGCAGTTGCGGATCTGTCCGTCGGCGGTGAGCCGGACCCGGTCGCAGGCGCCGCAGAAGGGCCTGGTGACCGAGCCGATGACTCCGACGGTGGCCGGTTCGCCGTTGGGGAAGCGGACCCCGCGCACGTGGAAGAGCTCCGCGGGGGCGCTGCCGCGGGTGTCGCCGTCGGCGGGCTCCAGCGTGAACTCCGCCTCGAGACGGCCCAGGATCTCCTCTGCCGTGATCATGTTGTCGCGCCGCCATCCGTGCTGGGCGTCGAGCGGCATCTGCTCGATGAACCGCAGCTCGTAGCCGCGTTCGACGCAGTAGCGCAGGAGGCCGGCGGCCTCGGCGTCGTTGATGTCGCGCATGAGGACGGTGTTGACCTTGACCGGGGTGAGCCCGGCCCGGGCGGCGCCCGCCAGTCCGTCGAGGACGTCGTCGAGCCTGCGCCGGCGGGCGAGGGTCTCGAACACCTCCGGGTCGAGGGTGTCGAGGGAGACGTTGACACGGTCGAGGCCGGCCTCGGCGAGGGCGGGAGCCATGCGGGCGAGGCCGATGCCGTTGGTGGTGAGGGCGGTCCGGGGTCGGGGGGCGAGGGCGGTGGTGCCCGCGACGAGGCCGGGCAGCCCGCGCCGGAGCAGGGGTTCGCCGCCGGTGAAGCGGACCTCGGTGATACCGAGCCGCGTCACCCCGATCCCGATGAGTCGGAGGAGTTCGTCGTCGGTGAGCAGGTCCGGTTTGGGCAGCCACTCCAGGCCCTCGGGGGGCATGCAGTAGGTGCATCGGAGGTTGCAGCGATCGGTGAGCGACACACGCAGGTCGGTCGCCAGTCGCCCATAGGAATCGGCCAGCACGGGCCCCACCCTCTCCAGTCCGAGTCATCGGGCTTGTCTTGTGGGCTATACCCGCCCGCGGGGTTCGGCAGAGATCAGCGTAGAAGATCCCTTTCATTACCGGACATCCTGATCACACCCTATGACGCATTTCGTTGTCGAACACGAAGTTGAAGCGGCTGGTAGGGCGATCGCACAGGTACGGGCCCGGCCCCGCAGGCCCGCGGCCCGGGACGTCCGGGATTCCTCGGGCCCGGCGGCCCGCCCCGCCTGCCCGCTCCGGCCTCGTGTACACGGGCTCCGCCGCCCCTTAGGGTGACCATCCCAGAGAGCGTCCCGGCGGCACCCGTCGCCGCGGCCGGGACCGGCCGCCGCGGACGACGACACGGGCGAGGAGGCAGGACACGGTGATCACCACACGCGAGTGGGCCCTGGCGGGCGGACCCGACGGGTCCGGGAAGCTGGCGGCGAGGGCCTGGGCGCCGACCGAGGGCGAGCCGACGTGGCTGGCCGTGCTGGTCCACGGCTACGGCGAGCACCTGGGCCGGTACCACCAGGTCGCCGCCGACCTGGTCGCGGCCGGCGCCGTCGTCTACGGGGCCGACCACCGGGGCCACGGACTGTCGTCCGGGGAGCGGGTCCTGATCGACGACTACGCGGGCGTGGTGGAGGACGTGCACCGCCTGATCACGCAGGCGCGCACCGCCTACCGGACGCTGCCGCTGGTCCTGATCGGCCACTCGATGGGCGGACTGGTCGCGTCGCGCTACGCGCAGGTCCACCCCGAGGCGCTCCAGGCGCTGGTGCTCTCCGGCCCCGTCCTCGGCCGCTGGACCGCCCTGGAGCAGATCGCCGCCGCCGAGCGTATCCCCGAGGCCCCCATCGACCCGGCCACGCTCTCGCGCGACCCCGCCGTGGGCGAGGCGTACGTGGCCGACGAGCTGGTGTGGCACGGCCCGTTCAAGCGGGAGACCGTCGACGCCCTGCTGGCCGAGCTGGAGTGGGGCGTCAGATCCGGGAGCCTGGGGTCGCTGCCGCTCCTGTGGGTGCACGGGTCCGAGGACCGCCTGGTGCCGGTGGCCGACACCAGGGTCGGCATCGAGGCGATCGCGGGCGAGGACTTCACCGCCCGGATCTTCCCCGGCGCGCGGCACGAGGTGTTCAACGAGACCAACCGGGACGAGGTGATGGCCGAGGTCGTCCGCTTCGCCCAGCGGTTCGCGGTCGCGAACGTCACCCTCTAGGACCCGGGGGCGCCCCCGCCACCGCTTTTCCGGGGCGTGCCGCCGCTCCCGCCCGGGGCGGCGCCGCGGAGGGTTCCGGCCCACAGGGGCCGACGGGGGCGGCCGGGACGGCTCCGGGCCGCCGTGGACCGCCCCGGGAGGGGCGAACGGCCGTCCCGACGGCCGGAGCCCCCGCCCCGACGGCTACACGTACAGCTGGCCGCGGGGCTGAAGGGGGTGGGCGAGGGTCTCGGAGTAGGCGGTGGCCAGCCGGTCGACCGCGTCGGCGAGGACGTCCGGCGGCTGGGTGTAGGCCAGGCGCAGGTAGCGCTCCAGGGTGCCGTCCGCGCCGAACACCGGGCCGGCCGCCGGGTGCACCCCGTGCCGGACGGCGGCCGCGGACAGCGCTCCCGCGACGGGGTGGGGCAGGGTCGTCCACAGCACCAGCCCTCCGCCGGGCACGCTGGAACGCCAGTCGGGCAGCCGCTCGCGCAGCGCGTGCAGCAGCGCGTCGCGGTTGCGGCGCAGCTGGCGGCTGCGCTCGGCCCGGACGCGCATCACGTCGGCGAGCAGGTGGGTGGCGGTGAGCTGGTCCAGGACCGCCCCTGCCAGGTCGAAGCGCTGGCGGGTGGCCATCAGCCTGGCGACCATGGGCGGCGTGGTCCGCACCCATCCGACCCGCAGTCCGCCCCACAGCAGCTTGGCCACCGACCCCACGGTCAGGACCCGCCCGTCCGTGTCGTGGGCGGCCACCGGGGCGGGCAGGTCCCCGGAGTCGATGGCCAGCTCGCAGACCGACTCGTCGACGATCAGGTGGGTGCCGGCCCTGCGCGCCTCGCGCACCACCACCCGGCGCTCGTCGTCGTCCATCAGGGCGCCGGTGGGGTTCTGGAAGTCGGGGATGAGGTAGGCCAGCTCGGGCCTCCACTGGCGGAACGCGTCGGTGAGGTACTCCATGTCCCAGCCCTGCGGGGTCACCCCGACGGTGCGCACGCGCGCGCCGGTGCGGCGGGCGGCGTCCAGCGCGTGCGGGTAGGTCGGCGACTCCACCAGCACCTCGTCGCCGGGCTGGACCAGCAGGTCCATGATCAGGGCGATGCCCTGCTGGGCGCCGTTGGTGACGAAGATCTGCTCCGGGGTGGTGGGCAGGCCGCGCTCCACGTAGCGGCGGGCGATGGCATGCCTCAGCTCGGGGAGGCCGTAGGGGTAGTAGCCGAGTCCGCCGACGTGCGCGGAGAGCTGCTCGGCGGCCTGGACGGCGGCGGCGCGCAGGCCCTCCACGGCGGGCGGCGCGGCCACGCCGAGGTCGATGTGCTCGGAGGCGTGCGAGAACGGCGAGGGTTCGCCGGTGGCCGCGTCGGGGAGGACGGTCCAGCTGCCCGCGCCCTGCCGGCTCTCCAGGAAGCGGTTGTCGCGCAGCCACGCGTAGGCGGCGGTGATGGTGTTGCGGCTGACGCCGAGGGCGGCGGCGAGGTCGCGTTCGGCGGGCAGCCGGGTGTTGGTGGGGACCCGGCCGTCCAGGACGAGCGCGCTGACGGCCCGGGAGATGGCGAGGTAGTAGGGGCGTTCGACGGGGGCCTCGCCGATGAGGCGCGCCAGGAGCCGGCCGTTGATCCGCCGGGTGCCGCTCCCGCCGCTGGTGCGCTCCAGGCGGCGACCGCTCTGCCTCGCCATGCCGTTCCCCCGTCTTCCCCCGCGTCGCGAAACGGGCCAGTTGACTGGATTGGCACTTCATTTCCAGCGCCACCTCCGTCACGATACCGAGGTGGATCCCCTTATGGCTCCCGGTCCGGACGAGCCGGTGGGGGTTCGAGCCACGGGTGCCCGGCGGCCTGCCGCCGTGCCCCGCTCCTGCGCCGCCCCACCCCGCGGCGCTTCATCCGATGATCCCAGGAATGCGTTCCCCAGGGCGGTCCCGGCGCCGCCGGGGCCCGCGCGGTCCGCACCGCGCCGGGAACGCCTCCCCGACCGAAGGGCAGGAACCCCAGTGACCGCAGAACAGCACCCCGTCCGCTCGACGGCGGCCGGACTGCTCGGCCGGGTGATGATCACCCCGGTCCTGCCGCGTCCCCGGCTGCGCCGCCTGGTCCGGCTGTACGCGGGACTGACCCTCTACGGCCTGAGCGGTGCGCTGCTGGTCCACTCCGAGCTCGGCTCCATGCCCTGGGACGTGCTGCACCAGGGCCTGGCCCGCCAGACGGGCCTGTCCATCGGCACGTGGAGCGTGCTGGTGGGCGCCCTGCTGATGCTGTTGTGGATCCCCCTGCGGCAGAAGCCCGGCCTGGGCACGCTGAGCAACGTGGTCGTGGTCGGCATGACGGTGGACCTGTTCCTGTGGCTGCTGCCCGGAACCGACTCCCTGATGGCGCGGGTCGGGCTGCTGGTGCTCGGGGTGCTGGTGTGCGCGATCGCGACGGGGTGCTACATCGGGGCCGGGCTCGGTCCGGGCCCGCGGGACGGGCTCATGACCGGACTGGCCGCGCGGGGGTGGTCGGTGCGGCTGGCGCGCACCGTGATCGAGGTGTCGGTCGTGGTGACCGGGGTGCTCCTGGGGGGCACGGTGGGGGTGGGAACCGTGGTCTTCGCGGTGGCGATCGGTCCCCTCGCGCAACTGTTCCTGCCACTGCTCCGCATGCCGGACGAGACACCCGAAACCCCGGTCCCACAGGGGTCTTAGCCATTTCGTCACCGGTCGTTGATCACCGCGTCATAACTTCTGCTCACCAAATTCCCCCAATACCCCACATACTTCGCTGCACCTCCAGATGCACGTGCACTTGCGGGTAGCGCGGGCCCGGCGGAGGGAGGAAGATGGGACCGCGGTGAACGGAAGGACCGTCTTCGGCACGGTTCCTCGGCGACCGGCCTTTTCGGCTGCCCTTACCTGGGCACATACCCGGGTACGAGGGCAGAGGACGGGCCGGCCGGAGGACGCGCGTGACCCGAACGGCGCCCTGTCCCACCAGCGGGTTCCCACCCGTTGGCGGGCGGGGGGAGGGACCCCGGAGGGGCGCGCACGCGGTCGTGCGCGAAACCGTCCGCGATGGTGCGGCAGACCCCCGCGAGTCATCGGCGCCGACCGCAGCAACCAGGACGACGTGATGGGGGTGAGCCGCGTGCCCGGCTGGATTGAAGACTACGCAATGATCGGCGACATGCAGACCGCCGCGCTGGTCGGGCGTGACGGTTCGATCGACTGGGCGTGTCTGCCCGACTTCGACTCCTCGGCCTGTTTCGCCGCCCTCCTGGGCGACGACCAGAACGGGAGCTGGACCCTGAGGCCCGCCGACGGCGAACCCCGGGCCACCCGCCGGCGCTACCGGGGCGACACCCTCATCCTGGAGTCCGAGTGGGACACCGCCACCGGTTCGGTGCGGGTCATCGACTTCATGCCTCCCCGCGGCGGCGCCCCCCACATCGTCCGCATCGTCGAGGGGCTGCGCGGGTCGGTGCGCATGGAGACCTCCATGCGCATCCGCTTCGACTACGGCCACGTCGTGCCGTGGGTGCACCGCACCGGCGCCGAACTCGTCGCGATCGCGGGCCCCGAGGCCGTCTGGCTGAGCACGCCCGTCGAGCTCCAGGGCCACAACTTCACCCACGACGCCACCTTCGACGTCACCGCGGGCCAGCGCGTGCCGTTCGTGATGACCTGGCACCCCTCCCAGGTGGAGGAGTCAGACCACCTGGACGCCGAGAAGGCGCTCTCCCGGACCGAGCGGTTCTGGGAGAAGTGGGTCAACCAGTGCACGTACGAGGGCCCCTACCGGGAGGCGGTCATCCGCTCCCTCATCGTGCTCAAGGCCCTCACCTACCGGCCCACCGGCGGCATCGTCGCCGCCCCCACCACGTCCCTGCCCGAGGAGATCGGCGGGGTCCGCAACTGGGACTACCGCTACTGCTGGCTGCGCGACGCCACCATCACCCTGGAGGCGATGATCCGCTCCGGGTACAAGGACGAGGCCCTGGCCTGGCGCGAGTGGCTGGTGCGGGCGGTCGCGGGCGAGCCCCAGCTCATGCAGATCATGTACGGCATCCGGGGCGAGCGCCGCCTCACCGAGTGGGAGGCCGACTGGCTGCCCGGCTACGAGGCCTCGCGCCCGGTCCGCGTGGGCAACGCCGCCGTCGGCCAGTACCAGCTGGACGTGTACGGCGAGGTCATGGACGTGCTGCACCTGGCCCGCCGCCACAACATCCGCGGCGGCGACTACCTCTGGGGGTTGCAGCGCTCCCTGGTCAACTACCTGGAGTGGTGCTGGGACGAGCCCGACGAGGGGCTGTGGGAGGTGCGCGGACCCCGCCAGCACTTCGTGCACTCCAAGGTGATGGCGTGGGTGGCGGCCGACCGGGCGGTGCGCAGCATCGAGGAGTTCGGCAAGGAGGGCCCCATCGAGCGGTGGAGGGCCCTGCGCGACACCATCCACGCCGAGGTGTGCGAGTACGGCTACGACCCCCAGCGCAACACCTTCACCCAGTACTACGGGAGCAAGGAGCTCGACGCCGCCCTGCTCCTCATCCCCGAGGTCGGGTTCCTCCCCTACGACGACCCGCGCGTCGTCGGCACCATCGAGGCAGTCCGCCAGGACCTCATGGTCGACGGGTTCGTGCTCCGCTACCGCACCGACCTGGACAGCTCCGCCGACCAGCTGCCGGGCGACGAGGGCGCGTTCCTGGCGTGCAGCTTCTGGATGGCCAACGCCCTGCTGGCGATCGGCCGCCAGGACGAGGCCCGCGAGCTGTTCGAGCGGCTGCTGTCCCTGCGCAACGACGTGGGCCTGCTCGCCGAGGAGTGGGACCCGCGGGCCGGACGCCAGGTCGGGAACTTCCCGCAGGCGTTCAGCCACGTGCCCCTGGTGACCACCGCCCTCAACCTGTCCGCCCGGCAGGGCGGCTGGCGCGCGGAGTAGGACCCCTCACGGGTCCTCTCCCCCGCCGGCCCGACGACCACGCCCCCGCGACCGTGCCGGTCGCGGGGGCGTGGTCGGCCGGATCCGGTCCGGGTCAGTCCCGGGCGAGGACGGGGTCGGCCCACACCGGGTGGACGCTGTAGTCGTCGCTCTCCACCTCGAGGCGCAGGCGCAGGGCGTTGCGCACGTCCACCTCGATCTCCAGGGGCTCGCCCAGGCCCAGGGTCTCGGTGAGCTCCGGCTCCCCGTCCACGTGGACGATGAACGTGGTGGCGGCGTCCGCCCGCGAATCGTCCTGCACCCCGATGACGGCGGTGAAGGTGGTCCAGTTGCGGCCGAGGTCGTAGTCGACCCAGCCGGTGCACTCGGTGTACTCGGACTCCGCGCAGGCGCCGGGCGCCAGCGCCCGCGTGTACACCTGGCCGTCGACCTGCGCACGGCCCGTCTCCGGCTCCCAGCTCCCCTCCTGGTCGACGGAGACCACCTGCGTGAGCAGGGTGGTGTCCCCGCCGTTCGGGGCGCCGGACGCCACTTCCCCGCTCGGGTCGGTGTCACCCGGAACCGGCCCGGTCTCCTCCTCGGCGGGTTCGGAGGCGGTGCCCGCCCCGTCGCTCCCGGACGGCTCCGGGTCCCCCGCTCCCGCTCCGTCCGGCTCCTCTGCGGCCGCGGTCGCGGAGGCTATCCGGACCATGACGTAGTAGGTGCCGGCGGAGCCCGCGAGCATGGCCAGGACGATGACGACCGCCAGCCCGATCAGCTTGGGCTTGCGCGACTTCCGCCGGGCGGGCGCCGCGGCGTCCGCGGGCGCGTGGGCCGCGGGGGCGAAGGCTCCGGTGGCCTCGGGGCGCGGGGGGACGCTCCAGCCGGGCCGGGAGCCGGCCGGCGCCTGGTGGGGCGGGTGGGCCGGGCCCGAGTGGGCGCCGGCCCCCGGCTGTGCGCCGCCGGCGGGCGGACGCCGGTTCGGCATGCCCTGTGCCGGTGCGCCGGGGTGCGGCCCGCGGAGCGGCTGCCCCGGTTGCGGCCCGGACTGCCCCGGCCTCCGGGGCGCCGGGCCCTGCCCCGTTCCCCGGGGACCGCCGACGGGCGGTTGCGCCGCCTGGGACCGCTGGGGCCCCGGGGCGGCCTGGGGCGCGCCGCGCAGCCCGCCGACGGGGCGCGGGGGCATGTCGTCGGCGTCCGGCACCGACGGGCCGGACGGGGCCGGGGCGGACGCCTGCGCGGCGGGCGCCTCCGGGGGCGCGGACGTCCCCTCGGTGCCGGGCCGCTCCTGCTGCGGGGACGGGCCTCCGACCGGGGCGCTCACCGGGGGCGGGCCGGAGAACCGGGCGCCCTGCGGCGGCGCGGCCCCCTCTGCGGCGGAGTCCTCGGCCCGCGGGACCGACGCACGGTGGTCGTCCGGCGCGCCGGGCGCGTCCCCGGCGGAGGACTCCGGCGCGGACGGCTCCGCGGCCCCGTGGGGGGTCTCGGTCACGGCCGCTGCCAGGACGGCGTCGCCCGGGTCGGACGCCGGCCCGGTCCACGGCGCCGACGTGGCCAGCGACCGCAGGGCCCGGATCCAGTCCGCGGCCTCGGGGCGGTCGCCCGGTTCGGCCGAGAACATGGCCATGACGAGCTCGCGCTGCCGCTCCCCCGCGTTCGCGACCAGGGGCAGCGCGCCGAAGCGCTCGCGCAGCTGCTCGGGGGCGGGCGGCGGGTCCTCCCCGGTGAGGGTGAAGTAGGCGATGGCGCCGAACGCGTACCGGTCCGTGGCCGCCGAGTACTCGCCGGTGAAGATCTCCGGGGCCGCGTACCCGGGGGTGAACCAGGGGCGGGCGGTCATGTGGCGGGCGGCGATCCGGCTCAGCCCGAAGTCGACCAGCGTCGCCTGGCCCTCGTCGCTGATCATGACGTTGCCGGGCGACAGGTCCCCGTGCACCACCACCCGCTTGGAGGGGGTGGCGCGGCCGGAGTGCAGCACGTCCAGCACCAGGGCGACCTGCTCCAGGTAGCGCAGTGCCTCCCTCTGGCCGCGCGGCCCCTCCACCGCGTGCTCGGCCCGCCAGTCGCGCAGGTCCACGCCCTGGACGTAGTTCATGACCAGGTAGAGGGCGCGGTCGGTGTACTCGCCCGATCCTTCGGCCGGGTGTTCCGGGGCGCCCTCGAAGTGCTCGCGGACGCCGACCACCCCGAGCCGGTTGATGAAGCGCAGCAGCTCCGCCTGCTCGCCCCACCTGGCGCTGAGCTCGGCGAACTGCTCCTCGTTCGCGGTCACGTCGGAGTTGAGGACCTTGACCACGACGGGCTCGGTCTGTCCCGCCAGGGTCACCTCGGCGAGGTAGAGGGTGGCCTCGCCGCCGCGGCCCACCGATCGCACCAGGCGGTACTTGTCCGGTTGGGTGTCCGGACCGACGTAGAGATGAAGACTCACTCTCTGACACTCATTCCACACGGGGGGTAGGCGCTTCTGGGGCGCAGGGGATCCCGCCCTCGGGCGGGAGACCACAGTAACGCGGTCGGATGTACTCTTACGCCCTGTACGACCGGAAGGCCGTAAGTGGCCGCCGGCCGTCTCGCGCGCGAACACGGACGGGGGCCGCGGTGACCGGAGAACGGGTCCTCGGCGGTCGCTACCGCCTGCTCTCCCTCCTGGGCCGGGGCGGGATGGGCGAGGTCTGGCGGGCCGTCGACGAACTCCTGGACAGGCATGTGGCCGTCAAGCTGATCCGGCCCGGCCGGGCGGGGTCCGAGGAGGTCTCCGCGCGGTTCCGCCGCGAGGCGCGGATCACCGCCCGCCTGGCGGGCCACCCCAACGTGGTGATCCTGCACGACTTCGGCCGGGACGACTCCCCCGGCGCCCCGGGCTCGGTGTACGCGGTCATGGAGCTGGTGTCCGGGCGCTCCCTGACGGCGGTCCTGCGGGAGAGCGGCCCGATGCCGGTGCCGCGCGCCGCCGACCTGGTGTCGCAGGCCGCGTCGGGCCTGGGGGCGGCCCACGCGGCGGGGGTCGTGCACCGGGACGTGAAGCCGGGCAACCTGATGGTGGTCGGGGAGGGCTCCGGGGGCGGCACCGTGAAGGTGCTGGACTTCGGGATCGCCGCCATCACGGCGGCCACCCAGAGCCGCCGCATCACCCAGACGGGCCAGGTCATCGGCACACCCCTGTACATGCCGCCCGAGCAGGTCCGCGGCGAGCAGGTCGAGCGGTCCGGCGACCTCTACGCCCTGGGCACGATCCTGTACCAGCTGCTGACGGGGCGTCCCCCGTTCCACTCCGACAACCCGCTGGCCGTGCTGCGCATGCACCTGGTCGACACCCCCGTGGCCGCAGCCGAACTGCGCCCGGAGGTTCCGGCGCCGCTGTCGGAACTGGTGGCGTCGATGCTGGCCAAGCGCCCGGAGGACCGGCCCGCGAGCGCCGAGGACGTGCGGGACCGGTTGGCGCCCTTCCTCCCCTCCCGCACCGAGCGGCCGTCCCGGCCGCGGTCCCTGCCGGGGCCGGTCGGCCCGGTCCCGGTCCCGGGCACCCGGCCGTACACGCGGGCGGGGACCACCCGCCCGGAGACGGTCGGCCCGGAGGAGCCCGCGCGCCTCCTGGCGCTGGTGGAGGAGGCCCGCGCTCCCGCCGACACGGGGCAGTTCGCGGCGGCCGCGCGGGAGCTGCGCGGACTGCTGCCCCGGCTGCGGGCGACGTTCGGCCCCGACCACCAGGACACCCTGCGGGCACGCCGCCAGGAGGCGTACCTGACCGGCAAGAGCGGGGAGCACCGGCGGGCGGTGGTCCTCCTGGACGCCCTGCTGTCCGACCTGCTGCGGGTCCACGGGGCCCGGCACCCGGAGACGCTGGCCGTCCGGTACTACCTGGCCACGAACGCGGGGCGGGCGGGCGACCACGCGCTGGCGGCGAGGGTGCACGAGGAGCTGGTGCCCGACCTGGTGGCCGTGCACGGGCCCGGCTCGGAGAGGGTGCTGACCACGCGCCTGTACCTGGCGTTCGAGGTCGGCGAGGCGGGCCGGCCGGAGCGGGCCGTGGAGCTACTGGAGGAGCTGGTTCCGGACCTGACCCGGCGGCTGGGCGAGGACGACGCCGCGACGCTGCGGGCCCTCCACTACCACGCCGCCTACCTCGGCCACGCCGGACGCCCGGCGGAGGCCGCCCGGCGGTACCACACGCTGCTCGCCCGGTACACGCGGGTGCACGGCGCCCGGAGCGAGGCGACGGCGCGCATCCGAGCCCACCTGCGCCAGTGGCAGGACCGCTCCCGCCGCCCGGGCGGCACGCCGCCCCTGTGACGAGGACGGCGGTGGAAGTATCGTGGATCCCATGGCAGCTCCTCGCAAGGTGACCGTCGACCAGGACGCGGACGCCGGCTACCTCACGCTCTCCGACGCTCCCGTGCGGAGGACGGCCGACCACGGATCGTTCCTCGTCGACCGCTCCGCCGACGGCAGTCCGGTCGGAATCGAGGTGCTGACGCTGGACCGGCCGCTCGACGTGAACGGGGTGCTGGAGGTACTGGAGGAGTCCGGTACCGGGGTGGATCCGCGGACCCGCGAACTGCTGCGGCTCTTCGCCGCGCAGATCGCCGGCCTCGACGCCCGCGCCTCCCGGTCGGCATACGAGCGGCCCGCCGGTACGACCGGGCCCACCCGCACGTGGTGCAGGACGACCGAGGCGGGATGAGGGCCGAACTCAGCGCACGGGGGTGAGATCTGTGGATCGCGAGGAAGCCGATCGTCCGGACGGGGCGTCGATGTCGCTGTCTGCCGCTAGGGTTCTGGCCATGGCCAAGGACCTCAACGAAATCATGGAAGCCGGGTGGGCGAAGGCCCTGGAGCCGGTCGCGCCGCAGATCGCCGCGATGGGCGACTTCCTCCGCAGGGAGGTCGCCGAGGGACGCACCTACCTGCCCGCCGGGGACAACGTCCTGCGCGCCTTCCAGCAGCCCTTCGAGGACGTGCGCGTGCTCATCGTGGGCCAGGACCCCTACCCCACCCCCGGCAATGCCGTGGGGCTGAGCTTCTCCGTCGCCCCCGACGTGCGCCTTCCCGCGAGCCTGCGCAACATCTACAAGGAGATGCAGGACGACGTCGGCACGACCATGCCCTCCAACGGCGACCTCACCCCGTGGACCGAGCAGGGCGTGCTGCTGCTCAACCGGGTGCTGACGGTGGCCCCCGGCAGCGCCGGGTCGCACCGCGGCAAGGGCTGGGAGGCCGTGACCGAGCAGGCCATTCGGGCACTGGCCGAGCGCGACAAGCCGCTGGTGGCGATCCTGTGGGGGCGCGACGCCCGCAACCTGCGCCCGATGATGCCGGGCGTGCCGTGCGTCGAGTCCGCGCACCCCAGCCCGCTGTCGGCGCGCAACGGCTTCTTCGGCTCCCGGCCGTTCAGCAAGACCAACGCGATGCTGGAGGAGCAGGGCGCCAAGCCGGTCGACTGGCAGCTGCCCTAGCGCCACCGGCTCCACCCCTTCCCCTGTCGACCTGCGGACTCGGCGCCTCCCCCGGTGCCGGGTCCGACCGCGTTCCACCCCCGAAAGCGGAAAGGCCCCCTGGCCATGGCGAAAAGGCTCTCCTACGCGGACGCGCTGAAGATCCTCGGCAAGAACGACTCGGACCTCCTGGACTTCGCGGAGAAGCTGGCCGACGGCGGGCTCGGCCTGGTGGGGGTGCCAGACCTCTTCGGGGCCCGGTCCTACCTGGTCGGCAAGGGACGGCAGGCCGTCGAGGGGATCCGGGACAAGATCGCCGGCGAGAGCCGGATGTCGCGGACCGAGAGGATCGCCGCAGCCCAGCGGATCCTCCTGACCGTCTCCTTCCTGGAAGCGGTCGAGGAGTCCTGGGAGGCGGCCTCGGTGCCGTTCCCCCTGGAGGACCTGCAACCGGCCTCGGAGGGACAGCTCGCGGTGGTGCTCCACGGCGATCCGGCCGACCCGGCGCTGCCGGGAGCCCTGACCTCCGCGCACCTACGGGAGACGGGCGGGTCCGATCAGGGGAACGTGCTCTACCTGGGCGCGGCCGAGGCCTTCGTCCGGGGGATCCCGGGGGCGGCCGCTGCCGCGGAGCACGGGGTCGCGTCCGTGGACCACCCCTCCCTCCAGCTGCTGGCGCTGGATCTGCCCCGGCGCGCGCACGACCGCTACCGGGAGAACTACCGCAGGCTCGCCTCGGAGATCCCCGAGTTCGGCATGTGGGCGCAGCTCGAGGCGCACGAGCACACGCGCCGGAGCCTGGACACCGGCCTCGGGGAGCTGCACCGGCAGCTCTCGGCGATCGCGTCACGGCGCGGGGTGGACGTCCGGCGCCGGGAGCTGGCCGCCTCCTACCGGGCGGTCCTGCGGCAGCCCGTCCTGAGGACGAACGAGACCGCGCCGGGTCTGGTCCTGCCTCCCCTGGAAGAGGCCTACATCCCGCCGCGCGGCCGGATAGCGCGGATCCACGGCGGCGCCTCGCCCTCGACCGAGGAGTGGTGGCAGCGGCAGACCCTGTTCGACGACCTCCAGGGGTTCCTCGCCGCCCACCTCGTGCACACGGACAGCACCGGGTTCCCCACCGTCGTCCTCGGCCACCCCGGGGCGGGCAAGTCCAAGTTCACGGAGATGCTCTCCGCCAGGCTCCCCGAGTCCGACTTCCTGCCGATCCGGGTGGAGCTGCGGTCGGTCCTGCCCAACTCCCCCATCCACGTCCAGATCGAGGAGGGTCTGGCCGCCACCCTCCACACCAGGGTGTCCTGGCGCGAACTCGCGGAGTCCGCGGACGGCGCGCTCCCCGTCATCATCCTGGACGGCTTCGACGAACTCCTCCAGGCGACCGGGGTGGACCGCTCCGACTACCTGGAGCGGGTGCAGGAGTTCCAGCTCCAGCAGGAGGCCCTGGGCCGGCCGGTGGTGGTCGTCGTGACCAGCCGCACGGTGGTGGCCGACCGGGCGCGCTTCCCGGAGGGCACCACCGTGATCAGGCTGGAGCCCTTCGACGAGCCGCGGATCGGGCAGATGCTGGAGGTGTGGAACGGGGCGAACGCGCGGGCCTTCGCCTCCTCCGGCCTGGCCCCCCTCACGCCCGGGGTGCTGGCGCCGTACTCGGAGCTGGCCGAGCAGCCCCTCCTCCTGCTGATGCTGCTCGTGTACGACGGCGAGGGCAACGCCCTGCGCCGGGCGGGCGACGCACTCGGGCAGGGCGAGCTGTACGAGCGGCTGCTGACCATGTTCGCCCGGCGCGAGGTGGAGAAGCACCGCTCGGGGCTGGGCACGCGCGACTTCGCCGCGGCGGTCGAGGACGAGCTGCGCCGCCTGGAGGTCGCCGCCCTGGCGATGTTCACCCGGCGCAAGCAGAGCGTCACCGCGGACGAGCTGGAGCAGGACCTCGCGGTCCTCATGCCCGACGCGGCGGTGCGCCCCGAGGACCCGGGCCCGCACGGGCGGATCGACGCCGCGCACCAGGTGCTGGGGCGCTTCTTCTTCGTCCACGAGTCCCGGGCCCGGGTGGGCGACGGATCCGCGAGCGTGTTCGAGTTCCTGCACGCCACCTTCGGCGAGTACCTGGTGGCCAGGGCCGTGGACGCGGCCCTGGCCGACCTGGACGACGCCCGGGCGCGTTCGTCGCGCCGCCGGGGCAGGAGCGTCCGCACGGACGACGGCGAGCTGTTCGCCCTGTCGTCGTTCGCGAGTTATGCCGGACGCGACAAGGTGGTGGACTTCCTCTCGGAGATGCTGG
The DNA here is from genome assembly GCF_042660575.1 of Nocardiopsis tropica. Lineage (NCBI taxonomy): Bacteria > Bacillati > Actinomycetota > Actinomycetes > Streptosporangiales > Nocardiopsidaceae > Nocardiopsis > Nocardiopsis tropica. The sequence goes on along the minus strand of NZ_JBHSUF010000009.1, from coordinate 153,566 downwards.
AGCGGCGGTTCGCGGAGGAGCCGGAGGCCCGCGAGGACTACGCCGGGCTGCTCGTGGAGCTGTTCCAGGAGGCGCCCTTCCCGGCCTCCAACCGGTCCTACACCGAGTACGAGCCGGCCCGGCTCCGGCTGTCCCACCGCGAGGCGAACTACACCGCCAACCTCATGATCCTGCTGGTCCTGGTCAGGCAGGAGCCGGTGAACGCCCTGGAGCTGTTCCCCGGGGCCGAGGAGCCCGACCAGTTCCTCCGGGGCACGACGTCGATGTGGCGCCTCCTGCCCGGCTCGGAGTGGTACAGCATCATGTCCGCGATCCGCGTCCGCCACCTGGACGGCTGGTCGGAGGACGGCGTGGTCACCGTGCTGGAGCGGGAGGACGGCTCGCCCGTCGACGTCGGGGAGTGCATGGGGTTCGAGCTGAGCAGGCGAAGGCACCCCGGCCCGGTGGTCATGGACCCCTACGGCGTCACCGTGCCCTACGACTCGGTCACCTCCCGCCTGATCCGGTCGATGGCGATGCGCGTCAACGGCACGGCGGCGCGTTTCGCGCTCGGGCTCGTGCCGTACCTGCGCCACGTCTCCGACGACCTGGGCACCTGGTACCAGGACCCGAAGGACGACCGGGTCTGGGCCGAGCTGCACGAGGTCCAGCGGCTGCGGATGGAGCCCCCTCAGCTCCACCCCCACCAGCGCCTGGACAGCTACCGGAGGCTGCTCTCCCAGACGAGTCTGGGCCGCCTCGAACTCATCACGCTGACCCAGGCCGCCGCCGACCTGGCCGCGGCCTCGACCGCGCCCTTCCCCACCGTGCTGCCCGAGCAGTTGGCGAAGCTGCTGCGCCGCTACTTCGCGCACCTGCGGGAGGTCGTCCCCGGCCCCCTGCTCGGCGCGGACCTCGTCATGCCGGTCCTGGCCTCCCTGCCCGGGGACATCGTCACCGCCCAGGTGAGGGAACACGTCCTGGGGCTCCTGCGCGCGGCCGGCCCTGGGGCGGAGCCGCCCCCGTCCGATCCCCCGCCGGTCGACGCGGCCTTCCCCCTCCGGCGGGTGGAGTCCGCCGCGAACCAGTACGGCAGCGGCGGTGGCGGCGGCTAGTTCCGCGGCGCCGTCCCGCGGACGCGGCGCACCAGGGCCGGGACGACCTCCCCGATGGGGTCGTGCAGGACCGCCCCCGCGAAGTCGTCGTAGGGGGTGGGCTCCGCGTTGACCACGACCAGGGCGGCGCGCGCCATCATGGCCACGTCGCACAGCCCGGCCACGGGGTGGACGGTCAGCGAGGTCCCCACGGCCATGAACACGTCGCACTCCTGGGCGGCGCGGGTGGCCTCGCCGATGACGTCGGGGTCGAGCCGCTGGCCGAAGGAGATGGTGTCCGCCTTCTGGATGCCGCCGCATGCGAGGCAGTGGGGGTCGGACTCCTCGTCCAGCCGCTCCAGCACCACGGGGGTGGGGGTGCGCAGCCCGCACGCCATGCACATGATGCGCAGCATGGTGCCGTGCACCTCGATGACGGCGTCGTCGGGCACCCCGCCGCGCTGGTGGAGGCCGTCGATGTTCTGGGTGATGAGCGCCCGCAGCCGGCCCATGGCCCGCAGGTCGGCGAACGCCCGGTGCGCGGCGTTGGGCTCGGCCTCCCACACCGGGTGGACGCGGCGCTGCGACCACACCTCGCGGCGCACGTCCACGTCGCCCATGTAGGAGTCGATGTCCGACATGGCCTCCGCGCTCGGGTTCGTCGTCCACAATCCCTTCGGCCCCCGGAAGTCGGGGATCCCGGAGTCGGTGGAGACGCCGGCGCCGGTGAGCACGGTGATGCTCCCGGCGGAGGAGAGGAGGTCGGCGGCGCGCTCGAACTCCTCGGGGTCGGCGAACGGCGCGGAACGGGTGCTCATCGAGGCCATACCCCATTGTTGCAGCGACACCGGACCGGGGCTTCCCGAGGCTCTCCCCGACCCGCCGCGCCCCTCCGGAGGGCCGCGGCGCCGGGAACTCGCGGACGCGGAGCGTGAAACGCGCGGCCGATGCACACGAGAGGGGCAAAGGGTGCAAAAATCGACACAAATGAAGCAGCCGTCCTACATCCTCGTGGTCAACGGGACCAAGGTCCAACGCCCGGTGTTCGTCCTGGGCGCCCCCCACTCCGGGATCGCCGAGGTCTCCCGCGCCCTGGCCCGCGCACCCGGGTTCCACCTGGGGGCGGGGTCCCCGGGCGTGCTCAACGCCGTCTACGCCGTGGCCAGACGCCCCTCGCTGGCGCGGGAGAAGGTCGCGGGAACGGCGAGCCTCCTGCGCGAGGCCTACGCCGAGGCCTGGCAGCTCACCCCGCTGACCTGTCCCAAGTGCCCCGGCCCGTGGGCCCGCGTGCCCGCGAACGCCTCCGCGGAACCGTGCGAGCACAGCGCCGACGCCCTCCGCTACGGCGACGCGAGCCCCGACCTGCTGTTCGCCGCGAGCGCCCTGCACGCGGCGTTCCCGGACGCGCTGTTCGTCCAGATCATCCGGGACGGCCGCGACGTCATCGCGGACATGATGGACGACGAGCGCTCCCTGGCCTGGTTGAAGCCGAGCTTCATGAAACTGGACCACGAGTTCCCGAACCACTTCTTCGGGCTGGAGGACCAGTCGGACCTGGACGCGTTCACGGAGGGCTCCACCGCCGCCAAGTGCGCGATGCGCTGGCGGGGCGCGGTGCGCATGTCGGCCCTGCTGCGCCGGGAGATCGGGGCCGACCGGCTGCTGACCCTGCGCTACGAGGACGTGCACGGCGGCGAGGTCGAGACGGCGGAGCGGCTGCGGGAGTTCTGCGGGGCCCGGGTGTCGGCGTCGGAGCTGCTGACCGAGCAGGCGTGGGGCGTGGGTTCGTGGCGCGAGCGCCTGTCCCGGAACCAGCACACGGACGTGCACGAGGTGGCGGGCGTGGAGCTGTCCCGGCTCGGCTACATGTGAACGCCGCGCCCGCCCACGGGACCTGACCCCGGCCACCGGGGCGCGGCAGGGCGCCGGGCCCGGACAGGCCCCGGCGCCCCGGGGCTACGGGCGGGTGCGCCCGGGCCGGACGCCCGGGTCGCGCGCCGCGAGGGGGTCGGCCGCCAGCGTCTCCTCGGCCTCCTCGACCAGCTCCCGCGCCTCGGCCCTGTGGAGGAGGTCGTCCGCGGCGTCCTCGGGGATCACGGCGGTGCACGTCAGCGCCACTAGGGCGTCGGGGTCCATCAGGTCGGTCACGCCCACCGCCGTCATCGGCGGGTAGTAGCGGCCCATGTGCCGCCGGTAGACGGACCCGATGGTGCCGCTGTTGACCCGGTAGGAGTGCATCGACGTGGTGTACACGCACATGTCCACCACGTGGGCGGGTTCGGCGCCGGCGGCCCGCAGCGCCTCCACCAGGTTGGCGAGCGCCTGGTCGAACTGCTGCGCCACGGAGTCCCCGACCACCTTGCCGTCGGGGCGCCGCGAGGTCTGTCCGCCGACGCGGACGAGGCGCCCGGGTCTGACCACGAGCGCGTGGGAGTACCCCACCGGATCGGCGAGGGAGAGCGGGTTGACGATCTCGTGCGGTGTCCGGTCCATCGGCGTGCCCTCCGGGTTGGTGCGGCTCCCGTCGCCCGTCCCGGAACGGTCCCCCGGAGGGTGTTCCGAGGACGTGCGGCTACGATGAGCGCATGTCGATCTCACTGCTGCTGTCCGCCCTGGCCCTCGTCGCCGTGCTGGCGCTGTTCGCCGCCATCTTCATCGGAGGCGCCGTCTACGTCGGCCGTGTCCGCCGCAACGGCACCGAGTCCGTCCTGGCCGGCGCCCGCAGGCACCGGGAGCTGCGCGGCTAGCCCGTGCCCGTCCGGCCCGGACCCCGGCTTCCGGCCGCTGCCGGTCGGAGGCCGTCGCCGGCCGGGGCCGGTCGGGGCTGGCGCCTAGTCGCCGTCGAACTCGTCGGGGTCGGGGCCGAACCTCGTGTCGGAGTCGAGCCCGCTGATCCGGTCCATTTCCTCCTCGGAGAGCTCGAAGTCGAAGATCTCGAAGTTGGAGCGGATGCGCTCGGGGGTCACCGACTTCGGGATGACCACGTTGCCCAGCTGGACGTGCCAGCGCAGGAGCACCTGGGCCGGGGTGCGCTCGTGCTCCTCGGCGACCTCGGTGACACCGGGGTGGTCGAGGAGCTTTCCGTGTCCCAGGGGGCTCCACGCCTCGGTGGCGATGTTGTGCTCGGCGTCGAAGTCGCGCACGGCCTTCTGGGTGAGCAGCGGGTGCAGCTCGACCTGGTTGACCATGGGCGTGATCCCGCCCTCCTCCATGACCCTCTCCAGGTGCGGCACCTGGAAGTTGCACACCCCGATGGCCCGCACCCGCCCCTCGGCGTAGAGGCGTTCCAGCGCCTTCCAGGTCGGCACGTAGAGGTTGCGCCGGGGCAGCGGCCAGTGGACCAGGTACAGGTCGACGGTCTCCATGCCCAGGCGGTCGGCGCTGGCGTCGAAGGCCCGCAGCGTGGTGTCGTAGCCCTGGTCCGGGTTGGCGAGCTTGGTGGTCACGAAGAGGTCGTCGCGGTCCAGTCCCGATCTGCGCAGGGCCTCGCCGACCCCGCGTTCGTTGCCGTAGGCGGCCGCAGTGTCGATGCTGCGGTAACCCGCCTCCAGCGCGGTGGAGACCGCCTGTTCCACCTCGTCGTCGGGCACCTGCCACACCCCGTAGCCCAGCTGTGGAATGCGCACACCATTGGCCAGTGTGATGCCCGGAACCGTCATCTTTTTTCATCCCCCGTCGGCCCTGAACGGCCCTGCTGTCGTACAGTGCACGGCATTCCCCGTGCCGCAGTCGCATACTGCCATGTCAACACGGGTGGCGGACCGAAGCTGCGCCGCTCGTGTGCGGGCTTTTTACCGTTGCCCAGGGCCGAAGGCGGCTCCGGCCCGGACCGCCGCGCCCGGCGTGTCGCCGCGCGCGGCCCCCCGGTAGGCTGCCGGCCCGGGACGGGAGGTGGGCCGGTGGGGCACGAACAGCGCGCCCGTGTCAGCGCCGGAATGGCGCGGGAGCGCGCGGGGCTGGTGGAGCGGATCGTCGCCGAGGTGTACGCCGAGGTCCCGGCCTACCGCGCGCTGCACGGGTCGCAGCTGGAGGAGGTGCGCGCGATCACCGGGTGGCTGGTGTCCCGGTCGATGGAGCTGTGGGTGGCCGGGGAGACCCGGCTGCCCCCGGACGACGTGGAGCGGCTGCGGGGCATCGGGCGCTCCCGGGCCGCGGACGGGCGTTCGATCGGCGCCGTCGTCCGGGCGCACCGGGTCGGATCGGTGGCGGCGGTGCGCGCCGTCTCCGAGCACGGGGCCGACGGGCTCGACGCGGCGGACGTGTTCGCTCTGGGCGAACTCTGGCTGACCTCGATCGACCAGATCTCGGAGAGCCTGGCGGAGGGCCACGCCGAGACCGCCCACCGGCTGGACGCCGACCTGGAGAGGGCCCGGCGGGCGTTCCTGGACGACCTCCTCATCGGACGGCAGGCCTCGCAGGGGGCGATCCGCGACCGGGCGAGGACCCTGGGCATCGCCCCGCCCGACCCCGCGGTCCTGGTGGTGGCGCAGCCGGAGGGGTCTCCCCCCGTCGGCGCCCCGCAGGGGGACGCCGTGTCGGCGGGGATGGCGCTGCTCGGCCTGGTCGAACCGGTCGGCGCGGACCCGCTGCTCACCACGCGCGCGGGCCGGGTGGTGCTGCTGGCCTCCCCCGCCGACGCCGGCAGGGTGGCCGCCGTGCTCGGCGCGCACCCCTGGCGGGGGTGCGTCCTGGCACCGCGCGCCCTCGCCGACATGTCCGCCGCCTACCGGTTGGCCGACGACGCGCTGGAGACCGCGCCCCCGCACGCGTTCGGCCCCGAGGGGCTGCTGCGTGACTCCGACGCGTGCGTGCTGGCCCTCCTGAACGGCGGCCCGGTCACCCCGTCCGCGGTCCGCCGCGCCGTGCTCGGCCCGCTCCTGTCGGCGGGCGGCGCCCACCTGCTGGAGACGCTGCGCGCCTATTTCCGGGAGGGGGCGGCGACCACCGCGGCGCAGGTCCTGCACGTCCACCCCCAGACCCTGCGCTACCGGCTGCGCCGGGTACGGGAGCTGACCGGGCACGACCCGCACCGGCCCTGGCCGCGCTTCGTGCTGGAGACCGCCTGCGCCATCGCGCCCTGACGCAGGGCGGACCGGCCCGTGGGTGCGGGCGCCCGTGGCAGCAGCCGTCCGGTGTCGCGGTCGGCGGCGGGACCGGCCCGGGGCGCGGGTTCCCGTGCCCCCGACGGCGGGGCCCCACGGACCGGGTGCGGGCCGCAGCCGCGCACCCGGCCCGCACCGGGGCGGTCCGGGCACGCCCGGCGAAGGCCCCGGCCCGCACCGGCCGTGCGCGCGGAGCGGCCGGGGAGCCCCGGCGGCGCGTGCGCGGCGCGTGGCCGGAAACGGCCACCGGCCGGGGCCCTCCGGCGTAGGCCCGTGGGGCGCGGGGGGTAGGAAGCACCCGGAGCACCCCCCGGTACGAGAGGCACGCCATGTCCGTTTCCCCACCGCAGCTGCACGGTCCCGAGTTCGAGGCCGACCCCCACCCCGCCTACCGCTGGCTGCGGGAGCACTCCCCCGTGCACCGCGTGGACCTGCCCGGCGGGGCGTGGGCCTGGCTGGTGACCCGCCACGCCGACGCGCGGCGGGTCCTCGCCGACCCCGACATGCTCAAGGACCCCGCGGCGGGCGACGCCGCCTGGCGCGCGGCCGGCCTCGGTCTCCCCTACGACCACCGGCCCAGCCTGGTGCGCAGCATGGTCAACGTGGACGCGCCCGACCACACGCGGCTGCGCCGGGTCGCGGGAGGGGCGTTCACCCCGCGCCGGGTCAGAGCCCTGAAGGAGAGCGCCGAACGCGTCACCGCGGACCTGGTGGACCGCATCGCGGCCTCCGACCGGCCGGACCTGGTCCGGGACCTGGCCTATCCGCTGCCCATCGCCATCATCTGCGACATCCTCGGCGTTCCCGGGGCGGACCGGCCCGAGTTCCACCGGCGGGCCGCGGTCATCGACTCCTCGTCCTACGAGGAGATGGAGGCCATCGCCGCGACCACCGACTGGTTCGACCGCTACCTGGGGGAACTGGTGGAAGCCCGCCTGGCCGAACCCTCCGACGACCTGCTGGGCGACCTGGTCGAGGCGCACCGCTCCGGGGAGCTGAGCCGCGACGAGGTGACGTCCACGGCGTTCCTGCTGCTGGTCGCCGGGCACGAGACCACGGTGGCGCTGATCGGGAACATGCTCTTCACCCTGCTGCGCCGCCCGGAGCGCTGGGAGCGCCTGTGCGCGGACCGGGCGCTCCTCGGCCCGGCCGTCGAGGAGACGCTGCGCCTGGAGAGCCCCCTGCAGAACGCGACCTGGCGGTTCCCTCGGAAGCCGACCACCGTGGGCGGGGTCGCGCTGGAGGCGGGCGAACCGGTCCTGGTCTCCCTGCTGTCCGCGGGCCGGGACCCCGGGCGCTACGACGACGCCGACGGGTTCCGGCCCGGGCGCGGGGACGCGCACCTGGCGTTCGGGCACGGGGCGCACTTCTGCGTCGGGGCGCAGCTGGCACGGATGGAGGCCCGTGTGGCGGTCGGCGCCCTGCTCGACCGGTTCCCCGGGCTCCGCCTCGCGGTGGACGAGTCCGAGCTGCGGTGGTGGCCGAGCATGATCATGCACGGCCTGTTCGCCCTGCCCGTGCGTACGGGGAGGTAGCGGCGGGCGGCCCCTTCCGGGCCGCACCGGAAGCGGCGAAAGCACAGAAAACTTACTCCCGGTTGGCTGGACGTTAGCCGCCCGGCACCGGTGGGTAACCGAGACTGACACACGGAGCGCACCACCGTGTGCGCTCCAGTCGCGAGACGAGTCACACCGACTGGAGGGGGACCAGAGTGACGACCGCAGACCGCAAGGCCGGAACGACGCCCAAGCCCAGGAGCAGCCAGCCGTGGCTGCACCAGAAGGGCAAGGAGATCCAGGAGTTCGGCACGGTTCGCCAGCTTCCGGTCGGCCTCTCCTACGACGCGCGGATGTACTCGTGCCAGCGGCTGAACCAGGTGCTGTGCGACACCCGCATCCTGCACGACCTGTACAAGAAGCACCACTGGCTGATGCGCGGGCAGACGTTCTACCAGCTCCACCTGCTGATGGACAAGCACGCCGACGAGCAGACCGAGCTGATCGACACCATCGCCGAGCGCGTCCAGACCCTGGGCGGCGTGGCGGTCGGGGACCCTCGGCACGTCGCCGAGATCACCAACGTCCCGCGTCCGCCGAACGGCGTCGAGGAGGTGCCCGCGATGCTCTCCCGCCTCCTGGAGGCGCACGAGACCATCCTGGAGGACTGCCACGACGCCGCCGCGCGCACCCAGGAGATGGGCGACGACGGGACGAACGACCTGCTGGTCTCGGAGGTGATCCGCGTCAACGAGCTGCAGGCCTGGTTCGTGGCCGAGCACCTGGTGGACACCCCGCTCGTCCACGCCTGAGGCGTCCGGGCCCCGCACCGCCGGACGGCGTGCGGGGCCCGCGGGCGCCCGCAGCCGGTTCGCGTACGGCGGGCCCGCCCCGGGCACCGGGGATGCGTGCCCCGGTCCGCTCGGGACCCCGCAGGTCCCCGGAGCGGGAACCGGCCGCGACCGGGAGGGGCCGGGCCAGGCCCCTCTCCGCGTGCCCGCGTCCGGCGTCGCCCCGTGGCCGGGTCAGGTCAGGGTCAGCACGATCTTTCCGGTGGTGCGGCCCGTCTCCCCCAGCTCGTGCGCCTCGGCGGCCTCCTCCAGGGGGAAGGTCGCGGCGACCAGCGGCTTCAACCGCCCCTCCTCCACGAGCGCGGTGACCGCCTCCAGGCCCTTGTGGTCGGGTTCGACCATCAGGGTCACGCCGCGGACACCCGCGCCCGCCTTCTCCGCGGCCAGGGCGACCCCCTCGGTGTCGAAGGGGTTGGCCAGGCCGATGTACAGCCCGCCGGGCCGCAGGGTGCGCAGCGACCGCTCCAGGTAGTCGCCGCCGATGGCGTCGAGCACCACGTCCACGTCGCCTACGGCCTCGGCGAAGTCCTCGGCCGCGTAGTCGACCACCTCGTTCGCCCCCAGGCCCAGGAGGAGGTCGTGCTTGGCGGCGCTGGCGGTACCGATCACGTGGGCTCCCCGGGCCCTCGCGATCTGGACGGCCAGGTGGCCCACGCCCCCCGCCGCGGCGTGGACGAGGACGCGCTGTCCTGCTCCGACGTCCGCGGTGTCCACCAGTGCCTGCCAGGCGGTGAGCGCGGCGAGCGGGAGTGCGGCGGCGTGGACGTGGTCGAGTCCCGCGGGCTTGGGGGCGAAGTGCCGCGCGGGGCCGGTGATCTGGTCGGCGTAGGCGCCGGGGGTGTCGGGGAAGTTCGGCATCCCGTAGACCTCGTCGCCGACGGCGAAGCGGGTGACCCCCGGGGAGACGGCGGTGACGACCCCGGAGACGTCCCAGCCCTGGCCGAAGGGGGGCGTGTACCAGTAGCCGGTGGTCCGCATCTTCCAGTCGGTCGGGTTGACGCCGGCCGCGTGCACCCGCACCCGGATGTGGGTGGGCGCGGGCTCGGGCACGGGGGCCTCGACGACCTCCAGGACCTCGGGGCCGCCGACGGACTTCTGCTGGACGGTGCGCATGTGCTCTGTCATGCGCCCAGCTTCCCGGCTAAGGTACCCCTTGTATAGAAGGCACTTTCCCCATCTGTAGGTACCTGGTGTATACCACTCCTGACTTGCGAGAACTCGGCGGCGCGGATGTCTACCTGCGGAACTGCGCGTCCCGCAACGTCCTCTCCCTGCTGTCCAACAAGTGGCTGTGCCTGGTGGTGGGGGTGCTCTCCCAGGGCCCCGCGCGCTTCGGCGAGCTGCGCCGCCGCCTGGACGGCATCACGCAGAAGATGCTGACCCAGACCCTGCGCGAGATGGAGCGGGCGGGGCTGGTCGACCGCCGGGTGTACCCGACGACCCCGCCGCGCGTGGAGTACAGCCTGACCGCGCTCGGAGCCGAGGTGGAGGCGCTGATGGGGTCGATCCGCCTGTGGTCGGAGGAGCACATGGACGAGATCGCCTCGGCGCGCGCGGCCTACGACGAGCGCGCGTCCCGGCCGGTGGAACCCGTGTAGCGCTCGGAAACGGCGCGGGAGCGGGACCGCCGGGGCGGGGACCCGGGGCCCGGGGACGGGGACACCGCCGCCACCGGGCATCCGCGGTGGAGCACCCACAATCCCCCTAAAACCCACTTGTTTAGTAGAGTTATCCGCATGGAGATCCTCGTCGCCGTCATGGCCGGATTCGCCGTCGCGGCCGTGACGGCCCCCGTGGGGATCTCGGGGGCCGTCCTCCTGCTTCCCGTGCAGCTCAGCGCCCTGGGGATGCACGGACCCGCGGTCAGTGCCACCAACCTGCTCTACAACGTGGTGGCCACGCCGCTGGGCCTGAGCCGCCTGGCCCGGTCGGCGCGCGGCCACGGCACGGAGATGCTCGTGGCCACGGCCGCCGCCGTGCCCTGCGCGGTGGCGGGCGCCGCCGTGCGCGTCACCTGGCTGTCCGATCCCGCGCTCTTCCGCGGCCTGCTCGCCGTGCTCATGCTCGCCATGGGGGCGCGCCTCCTCGCGGTCCGCCGGGCACGGGCCTCCGCTCCCCCGCCGACGGGGGCCGGGGGCGCGCGGCCCGCACGCGGGGGCCGCGCCCTGCTCGCGCTCGCGGCGGGCGGCGCGGCGCTGTTCGGCGCGGCGGTGGGCATCGGCGGCGGCTCCCTGCTGTCGCCGCTGCTCATCGGCGCGGCCGGGTGGCTGACCTCGCGGGCCGCCGTGGTGGCCCTGACCACCACCCTGGCCACGTCCGTGGTGGGCCTGACCGCCTACGCGGTGTTCGACCGGATCGGTTTCGGCGCGGCCCCGGCCGCCCCCGACTGGGGCGTGGGCCTGGCGCTGGGGCTCGGCGGCGCGCTCGGCTCCCTGGTGGGGATCGGGTGCTCCCGCCGCCTGGGGGAGCAGCCGCTGCGCTTCCTGCTCGGCGCGCTCGTCACGGCCACCGGCGTGGTATACCTGGCCGGTCTGCTGCCCTGAGGCCGCCGGGACAGGGACCCGTCGCGATGGCCCTTCCGCACGGCGACGGGGCCGGACCGCGCAGCGCGGTCCGGCCCCGGTACGAGCGGTCTCTAGTAGACCTGCGCGTGGAACTGCGGAGCGGCGAAGGTGCCGCCGGTGGAGAAGTCCACGCTCCTGCCGCTCGGGATGCGGTAGCCCCCGGTCGACTTCAAGCGCCCGCCGCTGTTCCTGATGGTCACGTAGTAGCCCTCGTTGCCGTTGGTGCTCACGCTGGTGCACTGGCCGGAGTTGACGACGTAGGTGGAGAAGCCGCCGCGGTCCGGGAAGGTCGCCTGGGCGGAGTAGCCGGAGCCGACGTTGCAGAGCCGGAAGGTGCCCGCGGCGGAGGCCGGTGAGGCGGCGGCGAGCGCGAGGCCGAAGGTGAGGAGCAGGCCGGCGAGCACCGACGAGGTCAGGGCCTTGCCTCTGCGGAAGATGGACATGTGCGTCTCCAAAAACCATAGGGGGTACGGGCCGGCCGAGCGGGGACCGGGACGTGCCGGGGGTAGTGGCGCAACGCAGTCAACCACACACCAGCCGTCAAAAACCAGGTTTGTGTGGCTTTTTTGTTGGCTTCTTGTTGTTCTTGTTGGTTTTGCTTGGGTTAACACCCCGGTTCAGCCCTGTACACCGAGAACGGGGAGGACGCGCGCCCCCGCGCACGTCCTCCCCGTCCCTTCCCGCGGGCCCGTGCCGGGTCAGGAGCCGGTGATGCCCCAGCGGCGGCGCAGGGCCCGGTCGGCCCAGTTGAAGAACACGTCGATGACGATGCCGACGACGAGCACGATGATGATGTAGCTGAGCAGCCGCTCGGCGTCGTTGAGCTGGCGCGCCTGGCTGAGCGCCCACCCGATGGAGTTCTGCTGGTTGATGATCACCAGCAGCTCGCCCGCCATCAGCGAGCGCCAGGCGAAGGCCCAGCCCTGCTTGAGGCCGGTGACGAACATCGGCAGGGCCGCCGGGATGATCAGCACCGTGTACCGCTGCACCCCCCGCAGGCCCATCACCTGCCCGGCCCGCAGCAGCGACGGGGACACGTAGTCGATGCCCGAGGTCAGCCCGCCCGCGATGGAGGGGGCCGCGCCCAGCACGATCACGAACATGATCGCCGACTCGCTGATGCCGTACAGCAGCATCGCGAACGGGAACCACACGATGGAGGGCATCGTCTGGAGCCCGGTGATCAGCGAGCCGATCGCCACCCGCAGCGGCTTGAACTGCGAGACCGCGATGCCGATGATCACGCCCACGACCAGGGCCAGGGCGAAGCCGGTCAGGGCCCGCCGCATGGTGACCTGGACGGCCTCCCAGAACTCGGGTGTGGTGATCTCCCGGAAGAGGGTCGGCAGCACCCTGTCCGGTCCGGGGAAGACGAACTCGGTCCGCCACCCGGACCACACGACTGCCTGCCAGGCGAGCAGCACCAGGGCCACCGCGGCCAGCTTGGGCCAGGTCGCTGCCCAGATCCTCCCGGCGGTCTCGGCGGCACTGCGCTCCCCCGTACCGCGCCGGGGCTGGAGTTCGAGTGCGTCGAGTCCGCGGACGCGGCGCCGGTCGTCCCGCACGTCGGTGTCAGGCATGGCGCGAGACCTCCTCGCGGAGTCGGTCGGTGATGGTGGCGGCCTGCTCGGCGATCTGCACCGAGTCGATCCGGCGGGGGCGCTCGCCCTCGACCGGGAAGGCGTCGATCACCCGACCGGGGCGGCTGGACAGCAGCACGACCCGGTCGCCCAGGCGCACCGCCTCGCGCACGTTGTGGGTGACGAAGAGGATGGTCAGCTCCTTCTCGCGCCAGATCCGCTCCAGCTCGTCGTGGAGGATGTCGCGGGTCATGGCGTCCAGCGCGCCGAACGGCTCGTCCATGAGCAGCACGTCCGCGTCCTGGGCCAGCGCGCGGGCCAGGGCGACGCGCTGGCGCATGCCGCCGGACAGCTCGTGGGGGCGCTTGCGGTCGAAGCCGGTGAGCCGCACCAGGTCCAGGAGTTCGGCGACGCGCTTCCTGCGCTCGGCCCGGGGCACCTTGTTGACCTTCATGGGCACCTCGATGTTGGCGCCCACGGTCAGCCACGGGAACAGCGCGGCCTCCTGGAACATCATCGCGACCTTGTGGCCGCCCGCGTCCACGCTGCCCGTCGTGGGCTGTTCGAGTCCGGCGACGAGGGAGAGCAGGGTGCTCTTCCCGCAGCCGGACGCGCCCACGATGGCGAGGAACTCCCCGGTGCCGACGGTGACGGACATCCCGTCGATCGCGGTCACGGCGCCCTTGCCGTGTCCGAAGACCTTGGAGATGTCCTGGATCTCCACGGCGGCGGTGCGCGCGGGCGTCTCTGTGACGGTGGTCATGGGCCTCTACCCTTCCAACCCGGCGACCCGCTCGCGGCCGTCCTCGGCGAGGAGACCGTTGAGCAGGTCGAGGGCGTAGATTCCGTTCAGGTCGACGGGTTCGAGCAGTCCGACGGCCTCGGCTCTGTCGGCGCCGGCGAGCAGCGAGGGGGCGACGGGGTCGACGGTGAAGGCCACGTTGTCGAAGGCCGACGCGGTGATGCCGGGGTCGAGCCGCGCGCCGGTGAGCGACTCCAGATGGTCCCCGGCCGCCGCCCGCGCCCGTTCGGGCTCCTCGTTGAGCAGGTCGACGGAGGCGATGTGGCCGCGCAGCAGGTCCTCGACCACCTCGGGGTTGCGGTCGAGGAACTCGGCGCCGACCGCGAGGTGGGTGGTGACGAACCGGCCGTCGGTCTGCGGCCACAGGTCGGCCTCGTCGATGAGCAGGTGCGCGTCGTCCTCGGCGATCACCCGGCTCAGGTGGGGCTCGGGCAGCCAGGCGCCGTCGATCTCGCCGAGGGCGAAGGCGTCCACGGTCTCGGCGTTGGCCTGGGGCACGATCGACAGGTCTCCGCCCCCGGCGGTGTCGACGTCCCAGCCCTGCTCCTCGGCGAGCCAGCGCAGCGCCACGTCCTGGGTGCCGCCCAGCTGCGGGGTGGCCAGGGTGGTGCCGCGCAGGTCGTCCAGGGAGTCGATGCCCTCGCGCACGACGAGCCCGGTCCCCCTGGTGGCGGCCCCGGCGACGACGTGCAGCGCCTGGCCCTCGGACTGCGCCCACCCGTTGACGGCGGGGCTGGGGCCGAGGTAGGCGGCGTCGACCTCGCCGGAGAACAGGGCGTTGACGGCGTCGGGGCCGCTGTTGAAGATGCGGGTGTCGAAGGCGACGCCCTCGCCGAGGGCCCCGGGGATGATCCCGTCCTGGACGCCCACGAGGGCCGGGGCGTGGGTGATGTTCGGGAAGTAGCCGAGGGTCAGCGAGGACCCGTCGGCCTCCTCGGCGCCGGCCGCCCCGCACCCGGTGGCGGCCAGGCCGACGGCCAGGGCCGCCAGGGCGGTTCTCAGGGGGAGGGAGGGCACACGCATGGAGTGGTCCTTTTCGTGCTGCGTCGGAGGACGAGCAAAACTCTACTTAATAAGTAGGTTTTGTGGAAGCAGGCGAATCGTCCCCCGCTTCCCGAATGACCAGCCCAAACACCCCGAACCGCACTCCAGGGATGACCCCACCCACCGAGAAGACCCAGGTCAGAACGGCGCACCGGTCGCGATGCGCGCCACCGGACACCCGCCGCACCCCCGCGCCACGCCAGCACGGTCGGCGCCACTCCGCACAATGTGATCCAGATCACCACGCCTCGCCCGGGTGTGTCGGAGGCCCGGGATGCCCCGGCGGCCCGCCGGGCCGCTGGGGCGGCGGGTCAGCCCACGGCCCTGCGGACGAGGGCGGCGAGCTCCTCCCGGGCCGCCCCGCCGAGACCGGTGACGGCGAAGGACGTGGGCCACAGGCCGCCGTCGTCGAGGTTCGCCTCGGGGGTGAAACCGAAGGTCGAGTAGCGCTCCTTGTCGGCCTGCCCGCTCCGGAAGAAGCACACGACCTTCCCCTTCCTGGCGTAGGCCGGCTGCCCGTACCAGAGCTTCGGTGTCAGCTCCGGGGCGTTGGCGGTGACGATGGCGTGGACGCGCTCGGCCACCGCGCGGTCCGCGGGATCCATCTCCGCGATCTTCGCCAGGACGTCGAGCTCCCCGGCCGCGGCCTTGGCGCCCCGCCCGCGCTCCGCCTCCTTCCTGAGTTCGGCGGCCCGCGCCTTCATGGCCGCGCGCTCCTCCTCCGAGAAGCCCTCCGCGGCCCCGCCGCCCGTCGTGCCCGTGTTCGCGCTCATCGCTGCCACTCCCCTGGTCGGAATCGGTGTGAGACGCCTCCGACGCCAATCGTGCCCGCAACCCCGCCGCTTCTCGATTCCCGACCCGCGCCCGCCCCGCTCCCGACACGTACCGCGCTGAGGCCGGAACCCCCGGTCCCGCTGTCCCCGCACGGGCCGGTTGCGGGCCGAACCCGCCCGAACGTCGGCGCGGCGTGGAACGATGGAGACATGGAACCTGGAGGCGCGCAGGCGCAACGCCTGCGCGACATCGCCGCGATGCGCCGCGTCCGCGACCGGATCGACCGCGAGTTCGCCGAGCCGCTGAACGTCGAGGCGCTGGCACGCGGGGCGTACATGTCGGCCGGGCACCTGAGCCGGGAGTTCCGCCGCGTCTACGGCGAGTCCCCGTACTCGTACCTGATGACCCGGCGGATCGAACGGGCGATGACGCTGCTGCGGCGCGGGGACCTCGGCGTCACCGAGGTCTGCTTCGCGGTGGGCTTCTCCTCCCTGGGCACGTTCAGCACGAGGTTCACCGAACTGGTGGGCGTGCCGCCGAGCGTCTACCGCCGCGACCGCTCCCGGGACGGGGCGGGGATCCCGCCCTGCCTGGCCAAGCGTGTGAACAGGCCGGTCAGGAATCGAGAAGCCCGCCCCGGTGGTCCTGCGTAGCGTGGCGCCCATGAACGTCACCATCCACCAGGCCTTCCTTCCGCAGACCGACCCCGAGGCCGCTCTGGGCTTCTACCGCGACGCGCTGGGCTTCGAGGTCCGCAACGACGTGGGCTACGAGGACATGCGCTGGATCACCGTCGGACCGGCCGGGCAGCCCGGCACCTCCCTCGTGCTGCACCCGCCCGCCACCGATCCGGGCATCTCCGAGGACGAGCGCCGCACCGTCCTGGAACTCATCGCCAAGGGCGTCTACACCTCCGTCACGCTCGCAACGGACGACCTCGAAGGGTTCTTCGCCCGCGTCCGGGCCTCGGGCGCCGACGTCGTCCAGGAACCCGCCGACCAGGACTACGGGGTCCGCGACTGCGCCTTCCGCGATCCCGCGGGCAACCTCGTCCGCGTCCACCAGCTCCTCTGAGCCGGACGGGCCCACCGCGCGGTGGGCCCGCGGCCCCTCGCCGGCGAGGGGCCGCCGCCCCGGGCCGTGGGATACCGGCCCGGGGCGGAGGCCCTCCGCCGTCCGTCAGCCGAGCCCGGCGACCTCGTCGCGACCCGCCTCGGCGAGGAGGCCGTTGAGCGGGTCCAGGGCGTAGATGCCGTCCAGCTCCACCGGGTCGAGGAGGCCGACGGCCTCGGCGTGCTCGGCGCCGCCCTGGAGGGAGGGGGCGATCGGGTCGACCGTGAAGGTCACGTTCTCGAACGCGGAGGCGACGACCTCGGGGGAGAGCCCGCCGCCGGTGAGGGCCTCCAGGTGGGCGATGGCCGCCGTCTGGGCGTCCTCGGGGTTCTCGTTGATCCAGTCGACGGTCTCGATGTGGCCGCGCAGCAGGTTCTCGACCGCCTCGGGGTCGGACTCCAGGAACTCGGCGCTGACGATCAGGTGCGTGGTGACGAACTCGCCGCCGGTCTCCGGCCACAGGTCGGTCTCGTCCACGAGCAGTTCGCCGTCCGCCTCGTCGACCAGGCGGCTGAGGTGCGGTTCGGGCACCCACGCGCCGTCGATCTCGCCGAGGACGAAGCTGTCGATGATCTCGGCGTTGTCCTGGGGCAGGACGGACAGCTCGCCCCCGCCCTCGGTGTCGACCTCCCAGCCCTGCTCCTGGGCGAACCAGCGCAGCGCCACGTCCTGGGTGTTGCCCAGCTGCGGCGTGGAGAGGGTGGTGCCGGGCAGGTCCTCGACGCTGTCGATGCCGGGCCGGACCACGAGTCCGGCGCCCCGGGAGGTGGACCCGGCGATGATGTGCAGCGCGGTGCCCTCCGACTGCGCCCATCCGTTGATGGCGGGGTTGGGGCCGATGAAGGTCGCGTCGACCTCGCCCGCGAACAGGGCGTTGATGGCGTCGGGGCCCGCGTTGAAGGTCTGGGTCTCCAGCGCGGTATCGCCGAGGGCCTCGGCGAGGGTCCCGTTCTCCACGCCGACCAGGGCCGGGACGTGGGTGATGTTGGGGAAGTAGCCCAGGGTGAGGGTTCCGGAGCCCCCGTCCCCGCCGCTCCCTTCCCCCTCGCTCCCGCACCCGGTGGCGACCAGTCCCAGTGCCAGTACTGCGGCGGCGGTCGGAAGCACAGACGTGCGCATGCTCATCTCGGGTCCTCATTCGGGGGTTCGGGAAGGGTCGGGCCGGTCGTGTAAAACTCTACTAAATGAGTAGGTTTTGTGGAACTTACCCTATGGTGATGCAGGTCACACATGTGCCTCTCCATCACGGGAGAGCCCTGGTCACGATGGGTCCGCCCCTTCTTCCTGAACGTGACCGGCGGCCTGCTTGCGCGCCCCGGACGACCCCGCGTCCGACCCCGGACACGCCGAAGGGCGGTGGAGCCGGGAGGCCCCACCGCCCTCGGGGGAACGGGGAAGGGTGCGCGGCGGCCGGCCGGGCCGCCGGACGACTACTCCTCGTCGGCCGCCCCACCGGTCTCGACGACGTTGCCGTCGCCGTCGACCGCCAGGACGACGCCCTGCCAGGACTCCTGGACGAACTCCAGGACGCGCTCGTCGTGCAGCAGCTCCGCGAGCAGCTGGACGCGCTCGTCCTCGGCGTTCTCCTCCAGGGCGACCAGGCCGTTGGCGTAGGCCTCGACGTAGTCCTCGCCCTCCGGCTCCCAGGCCAGGACGTTGGACTCCTCGGGCAGGTTCGCCTCGATGGCGTAGTTGCCGTTGACGATCGCCGCGTCCACGTCGGAGATCGAGCGCGGCAGCTGGGCGGCCTCCAGCGGGGTGACGGTGATGTCCCGGGGGTTGTCCGTGATGTCGTTCTCGGTGGCGGACTCGCCGGCCTCCGGGTCGACGGTGATCAGGCCCTCGGCCTCCAGGACGCCGAGCGCGCGGGCGAGGTTGGCGGGGTCGTTGGGCACCGCGACCTCGGCGCCGTCCGGCAGGTCCTCGACGCTCTCGACGCTCTCGGAGTAGAGGCCGAGGCGCTCGATGTGGACGTCGGTGATGTAGGTGAGCTCGGCGTCGGGACCGTTCTCGACCCACTCGCCGAGGAACGATCGGTGCTGGAAGTAGTTGGCGTCCAGCTCCCCCTCGACCAGGGCCGCGTTGGGGGTGTTGTAGTCCGAGATCTCCACGATGTCCAGGTCCAGCCCGGCCTCCTCGGCGAGGTTCTCGTCGATGAAGGCGAGGATGTCGCCGTGCGGCACGGGGCTGACCCCCACGGTCAGGACGTCCCCGCCGCCGTTCTCGGCCTCGGCGGCCTGCTCGCTGGGGGCGCCGCAGGCGGAGAGCGCCAGGGTGACGGCGGCGGCGCCGATGACGGCTGAGGTCGTGCGCATGTGCACTCCTTAGGGGATCGTGGGGTGGAGGATCGCGGGGGTCCCGGCGTCGGCGCGAACACCGTCGGCCCGGGCGGGTAGTGCCCCCTGTGGGGTATTACCGACCCAATCAGACACTATCCCACCGGATTGGTAGGAATAATCCGTTTCGTCCCGCCCTTCGCGTGGCATGAACCACATGGACCATATTACCGACTAATCCGGTAGAAATTAACGGGAATACGGCGCATGATGGTGGCATGCTCAGCGCACACAGCTCACTCCCCAGCGTCGACACCCGTGCCGTGCCCCTGCGGAGCGCGGCCCCGCTGCGCGGCGAACCGTCCCTGGCCGCCCTGCCCCGGCCGGAGGCGGGGCCGGGAGGCGCCGTCGGCGGCCCCGTCCCGACCTCCCCCGAAGAGCCCGGCTCCGACCACTCGCTCCTCGGCGTGCTGCCCCTGCCCGAGAGCGGCAAGTACATGCTGGTCTACGGGGTGGTGGTGGACGAGCCCCACGCCCGCGCCAGACCGCTCCCCGTCCCGGGTGCCACCCTGCTGATCGACCGCGACGCCCGCCGGGTCTGGTCCGGCGGGCGGGAAATCGAGCTCACCTACCAGGAGTACGAGCTCCTGGAGTGCCTCGCCGACTCCCCCGGCCGCGCGATCGCCCGCCGCGAGCTGATGGAGCGCGTGTGGGGCACCCGCAAGGACCTGCACTCGCGCACCATCGACGTGCACATCCACCGGCTCCGCCGCAAGCTCGGCGGGGCCGGGGACCTCATCGCGACCGTGCGCAAGGTCGGCTACATCTACCACGGCCCCCCGTCGCCGCCCCTGGGCGTCTGACCGGTGGGGCCGCCGCCGGGCGGCCCCACCGGAGACCCGCCCCTCCTCGGGACGGCCGTCGGGACCGCCCGGACGCCCCTAGAAGGCGAAGCCGCGGAAGAGCAGCACCGCGAGCAGCAGTCCGACCGCCAGGTTGAACACCGTGGCGAGGCCGAACACGCCGATCGGCCGCCAGCCCGCCTCGCGCAGCGAGCCGAGCTTGAACTCCAGGCCGATACTGGTGAACGCCGCGATCAGGAACCAGTCGCGCAGGGCCCTGGCGGTGTCCAGGCCCGCCTGCGGGTCGGCGGCCGGGCCGTTGGACCACAGGGTCGCGGCGACCGAGGCGGCCAGGAAACCCAGCACGAACTTGGGGAACCGGTCCCACAGGGTGCGCAGGCCGGGGCGCTCCACCGCGCCGCCGCCCTCGGCGGGGGCGACCCTGAAGGCGAAGTAGGCGGTCAGCAGTACCGCCACGACGCCCATCAGGACGTTCTGGGTGGCCTTGACGATGGAGGCGATCTGGAGGGCCTCCTCGCCGACGATCGCCCCGGAGGCCGCGACCGCCGCCGTGGTGTCGATGTTGCCGCCGATCCACGCGCCGGCCTGGGCGGTGCTCAGTCCGAGCACGCCGACCAGCCACGGCAGCAGGAAGATCGAGGGGACGGCGAACAGGATGACCAGGCTCGCGGTGTAGGCGAGCTGTTCCCTGCGCGCCTGCACGGCTCCGGCCGCGGCGATGGCGGCGCTGACCCCGCAGATGGACACCGACGAGGCGAGCAGCGCCCGCAGCCGGTCGTCCAGGCCGAGCTTGCCGCCCACCCACCAGGTGAACAGGAACACCGACGTGACCAGGAACAGGGCCTGGAGGACGGCGGGTCCGGCGGCCTGGGCGATGACGTCGAACAGGACCGTGGAGCCGAGCAGGACCAGACCGGTCTTGATGAGGAACTCGGTCCTGAACGCCGGGGCCAGCCGGTCGCGCACCCCCAGGAGGGAGAGCGCCAGGTTGCCCAGCAGGCCGAGCAGGATCGCGTAGACGGGGTACTCGACGGCCTCGGCGAAGCCGCCCAGCGGGGATCCCTCCGCGGCGGCGGGGACCCAGGACTCCAGGAAGCGGGTGGCCGCGGCCAGGGCGAGGACCACGAGGAGGCCGAGGACGGACCAGAGCGGTGCACCGGGTCCGCGCGGGGCATCCGCGTCCTCCCGGGCGTCGGCCCCGCCGTCGCCGGTCACGCCGCCCTCAGGGGTACCGGCGGTGTCGTCGGGGCCGACCGCAGTGCCGTCCGCGGTCCCGGTCGCGCCGGCGCCGTCGGCCCGGGAGGCGTCCTCTCCGGGGCCGGGGGTGTGCGTGGCCATCAGGGGACCAGTCCCGCCGGGATGACTCCGAGCAGGGCCAGGCCGAGCAGCACGAGTCCGGTGACGGTGGCCGCCCAGTCCTCGCCGATCCGCCACCGGGGGCGCGGGGGAGCCGGTTCGGGCGTGGAAGCGGGCGTGGTGGGTGTCTCGCTCATGGTTCTCCTCGATCTCCGGGCGCGGGGGCGCCCTCGGGGGATGGGACGGGATACGACCGGAACGGCGACTAACTACACTAAACCTACTCATTTAGTGTAGTTAATGGCCGGGCAAGGCGCCAGACCCGCTTCCGGCGCCCGGAAAGGGCGTGGGACCGGGCCCGACGGCCCGGCGGTGACGATACGGGGAGCACGGCCCCCGTGTCCGGCACACGGCGACGGGACCGGTCCCGGCGCGGGGAGCCGGAACCTCAGCCCCGGTGTGCGGCTTCCGGCCCGGACTCGGCGCGGAGCACGGGCTCGGTGGTGGGCAGCCCGCGGGCGCGCCAGGCGCGGAAACCGCCGGCCATGTCGGTGGCCCTCGCCAGCCCCAGCTCCTGGAGCTGGACGGCGGCCAGGCTGGAGGCGTACCCCTCGTTGCAGAACAGCACGATGAGCCGGTCAACGGAGTCGGCCTCGGGCACCCGGTCGGGACTGCTGGGGTCCAGCCGCCACTCCAGGACGTTGCGGTCGATCACCAGCGCCCCCGGGATCTCCCCCTCGGCCTCGCGGTTGACGGCGGGCCTGGTGTCGACCAGCAGCGCGCCCTCCCCCTGGGCGCGCAGCGCCTCGGCCGGCGAGAGCCGTTCGAGTCGGGCGCGCTTGCCGTCGAGGAGCCGTTCGATCGCGCTCACCGCCGCTCCCCCGCCCCGGCCGTGGGCACAGCGTCCAGCGTGGGGACGTCGGGCTCGGGGTCGCTGGTCAGGATGCTGCCGGTGCGGCGCAGCGCGTTGTCGCCGCTGACCTCGTAGTAGTGCATGGCGGTCAGCGGCGGCGAGTAGGCGTGCACGCTGACGGCGGGCGCGGCGGCGGCGTTGACCACGTCGTGCACGTGGCCGAGCGGGAACCGGCCGCCCCCGCCGTCGGCGAGGGTGCGTTCGCGCAGGCCGGCGTCCCAGTAGCGTTCGACCAGCTCCCCGGCGACGACGGTGAGCGCGCCCAGCGAACCGGCGTGGTCGTGGAGCCGGGTGGACTGGTCGGGCGTCCAGGAGATGAGCCAGACGTCGGTGTAGTCGTCGGCGCGCAGGCGGACCGACCAGCGGTTCTCGGCGTCGAAGCGGATCTCGTGGAGCCCCTGGCGGACCTCCTCGGCGACCGCGGCGGTCAGCTCGGACAGGCGGTCCAGGGTGAGCGGGGTCGGCGCGGCGGGCGCGGCTGCGGTGTCGGTCATGGGTTCTTGCTCTCGGATTCGTGGGCGGTCGGAGTCTGCGCTGGTCCGGCGGCCGCTAACAGTGCCCGTCGAAGGCCGGGGGCCGCAGGTGTGACGGTGTTCTGACTGCCATGACCGCAGTAAACCACATTCCCTACAGGTTTAGTTGGTAGGAGCCTCCCGTCGCACGTGTCACACCCGCCCCGGTGTCGCCACACCCCTCGACACACCCCGCCCGACCTGCACGTTCCCACTCCCCCCGCACGCACCACCGAAGATTCCCTACTTTTTCGGTTGACAAAATGGGGTTAGCGGATCAGGCTGGTGGACGAGGCCGACGGAATCGCGGAGCCGTCGGCCAGGACCCGCCGACCACCCGCGCCGCCCGGGCCACCCCGCCGGGTGGACGAACGCGAGGCCGGTCCCGGCGTTCCGGGCCGAGGGGGCTGCCATGCGCGGAGCCGCCCGACCCTCGGCCCGGAACGCCCTCCACGCCGCACGATCGGACGGGAGGCCGACCCGATGCCCGACATCCGACAGGGACCGCCGCGCACCCCGCACAGGCCCCCGACCGAATCCGCCCCAGCACGGCACTCCTGGTCGAACACCACGCCGAGGACACGGAACCGCCGCCCGCCGCACACCGACCTGTGCTTTGATTCCCCATAATTCCGGTAGGTATTTACTGGCACACGTCGGCGTGCGTCCCAGCAGGAGGTTCACCATGTCCGAGACCGTCACCGGCCCCACCCCCGGCACGACCGGCGGCGGGGTCCGGGTCATCGCCTCGGACGCGGAGGCCGTCGAGGCCGCCCGCGCCCTGGTCCCCCGGTTCGCGGAGGGCGCCTCCGGGCGCGACCGCGACCGCTGCCTGCCCCGGGAGCAGGTCCGCGAACTGGCCCGGTCGGGCCTGCTCGGGATCACCGTGCCCCGCGCCCTGGGCGGGGCCGGCGCGGACGCCGGGACCGTCGCCGAGATCCTGCGCCTGCTCGGCACCGCCGACCTCAGCCTGGCGCAGATCCCGCAGCCGCACTTCGCGTTCCTCAACGCGCTGCGCCTGCGCGGGGGCGGGACCGCGCGGGCCCGGGTGTTCGGCGACGTCCTCTCCGGCTCGCTCGTCTCCAACGCCCAGGCCGAGCGGTCCGGGAGGACCGCGCACACCCACGCCACCCGCCTGGAGCGCGGCGGCGACGGCTGGCGGGTCAACGGCAGCAAGTACTACGCCACGGGTTCGCTGCTCGCCGACTGGATCGCCGTGGTCGCCCCCGCGGCCACCCCGGACGGACCGCGCCCGCACATCGCCTTCGTCCCGGCCGACGCCCCGGGCGTGCGCGTCGAGGACGACTGGGCCGGCATGGGCCAGCGCACCACCGCCAGCGGAACGGTGCACCTGGCCGACGTGGCCGTGCCCGACGACCTGGTCCTGCCCCAGTACCTGACGTTCGAGGGGCCCACCACCTACGGCGCGTTCGCGCAGCTGCTGCACGCCGCCATCGACGTCGGCGCGGCGCGCGGCGCCCTGGCCGAGGCGGCGGCCTTCGTGCGCTCCAAGAGCCGCCCCTGGTTCGAGAGCGGCGTCGACACCGCGCCCGAGGACCCGCTGCTCGTCCACCGGTTCGGCGAGCTGGAGATCCAGGTGCGCGCCGCGGAGGCCCTGCTGGCCTCCGCCGCCGACCGGGTGGACGCCGCCGACGCCGTCCTGGCCGGGGGCGCCCCCGGCGCGGAGGACGCCACCGCGGAGGCCTCGGTCGCCGTGGCCGCCGCCAAGGTCGCCGGCGGACGGGCCGCCGTGGAGGTCTCCTCCGCCCTGTTCGAGGTGGCGGGCACGCGGGCCGCGGCCGACTCCGAGAACCTGCACCGCCACTGGCGCGACGCCCGCACCCACACCGTCCACGACCCGGTGCGCTGGAAGGTCCAGCACGTCGGGGAGTACTCCCTCAACCGTCGCCGCCCACCGCGGCACGGTCAGATCTGATCCAGCAACGGAGGAGCGTCCCTCAATGCCCCTGACCTTCCACTGGTTCCTGCCCACGCAGGGGGACAGCCGCGGCATCGTCGGCGGCGGCCACGGCGCGGACGTCGTGGCCTCGGCCTGGCGGACCCGCGAGCCGACCCTGGACTACCTCGCCCAGATCGCCGGAGCCGCCGAGCGGCTGGGGTTCGAGGGTGTCCTCACCCCCACCGGCGCGTGGTGCGAGGACGCCTGGCTGACCACGGCGATGCTGGCCGGGAGCACGAGGCGGCTGAAGTTCCTGGTGGCGTTCCGCCCCGGGCTCCTCTCGCCCACCCTGGCGGCGCAGATGGCGGCGACCTACCAGCGGCTCAGCGGCGGACGTCTCCTGCTCAACGTGGTGACCGGCGGCGAGTCCGCCGAGCAGAGGCAGCACGGCGACTTCCTCGACAAGGACGCCCGGTACGCGCGCACCGACGAGTTCCTCCAGGTGGTCGGACGGCTCTGGCGCGGGGAGACCGTCGACTTCCGGGGGGAGCACGTCACGGTGGAGGGGGCCCGGCTCGCGAAGGCGCCGGACCCCCTGCCGCCGGTCTACTTCGGCGGCTCCTCCCCCGCCGCGCTCGACGTGGCCTCCCGCCGCGTGCAGACGTACCTGACGTGGGGTGAGCCGCCCGGCGCGGTCGCCGACAAGATCGACCGGGTCAGCGCCCTGGCGGCCAAGCGCGGCCGCACACTCGACTACGGCGTGCGGCTGCACGTGATCAGCCGGGACACCGCGGAGGAGGCGTGGGCGCAGGCCCGGCGCCTGCTGGACGGGCTGGCCCCCGACACCGTGGGGCAGGTGCAGCACCACCTGGCCATGAGCGAGTCCGAGGGCCAGCGCCGGATGCTCGAACTGCACGGCGGAAGCGCCGCCGACCTGGAGGTCCACCCCAACCTGTGGGCGGGTGTGGGCCTGGCCAGGGGCGGGGCCGGCACCGCACTGGTGGGCAGCCACGCCCAGGTGGCCGACCTGATCGAGGAGTACCACCGGGCGGGCGCCACCGAGTTCGTCCTGTCCGGGTACCCCCACCTGGAGGAGGCCTACTGGTTCGGCGAGGGGGTACTGCCGCTGTTGCGGGAGCGCGGGCTGTGGGAGCACCCGGAGGGAGGGGAGGAGTCCGCCGCCCCCCACGTCCCCTTCGCCGTGTCCGCCCCGGCCACGTCCTGACCGCCCCCGCACCGGAGACCGCCATGACCACCACCACCGTCCTCGTCGGCAATCCCCGGCCGAACTCCCGTACCGCCACCGCCGGCCTGGCCGTGGCCCGCCACGCCGCGGACGCGGCCGGACTGCCGGACGTGCCCGGACCGGACGACCTGCTCGACCTGTCGCGGATCCGGCAGCTGCTGCTCGCCCCCGGCCCGCAGCCGGAGGTGGAGGCCTCCCTGGAGAGGGTGCGCGCCACCGACCTGCTGGTCGTGGCCAGCCCCACCTACAAGGCGACCTACACCGGTCTGCTGAAGGTGTTCCTGGACCTGCTGCCGTCCGGCGGGCTGGCGGGGGTGACGGCCGTGCCCGTGCTGGTGATGGCGTCCGCGGCCCACACCCTGGCCGTGGACGTGCACCTGCGCCCGCTGCTGCTCGAACTGGGCGCGACCGTTCCGGCGTCCGGACTGGCCCTGCTCCAGGACGCGGTCCCCTCCGACGGCGGGACCGACGGCACTCCGCGCCTGGACGGGGTGCTCGCGCCGTGGGCCGGGCGCTCGGCCCCCGTGCTGCGCGCGGCGGTGCGCACCCGGTCGGCCGCCGCCTGAGTCCTCCCCCCTCTCTTCACCCACCACAAGGGAGAGTCCGTTGAGTATCGCCGAGACCGCTTCCCCGTCCTTGGCGGAGGCCGACCGTTTCCGCGCGACGCTGCGCAACCACCCGGCCGGGGTCGTCATCATCACCGCCAGCGTGGAGGGGCGGCCCGTGGGGCTGACCGCCACCTCCTTCACCAGCGTCAGCCTCGCCCCGCCGCTGGTGTCCTTCTACATCGCGGAGTCCTCCACGACCTGGCCGGCGCTGCGCAGGGCGGGCGAGTTCGGGGTGCAGCTGCTGACCGAGGAGCAGTCCGACCTGGCCGACCGGTTCGCCCGCAGGGGGGAGGACCGGTTCGCCGCGCCGACGGCGTGGAGCCGGGGGCCGTCGCAGGTCCCGCTGCTGGACGGGGCCTCGGCGCACCTGGTCTGCTCCCGGTTCGACACCCGGCTGATCGGCGACCACTGGCTGGTGGTCGGGGAGGTGACGCACACGCTGGTGCTGGACGACCCGCGTCCGCCGCTCGTCTACCACCGGGGTGCGTTCGGCGGGGTCTCGGCCCTGCGCTGACCCCTTCCCGTACCGCGCCGCACTCGGGGGGCGTCCCTGGCACGGGGTGCCCCCGGAGGGCCGTGCCACCGGGAGGGGCCGCCCGCGCGTGAGGGGGCGTCCGGACCGTGGAGCCCGCCGCCGCCCGGAGGCCGGGCGGCGGCGGGGCGCTCAGCCGTCCAGGCGCTCCCCCGTTCCCGGCGAGAACACGTGCACCCGTCCGGGGCGCACGCCCAGGCGCACGGTCGCACCCGCCGCCGGAGCCGCGTGCGGCGCCACCCGCACCACCAGATCGCCGTCGGCCGGATGCCCGGGGAGGCCGCCGTACAGGTAGCAGTCGGCGCCCAGGTGCTCGACCAGGCCCACCTCCATCGCGAACCCCTCGCCCTCCCCCACCAGGTCGACCGCCTCGGGGCGAAAGCCCAGCAGCGCGGAGGACGCGCCCTCGTCGGCGAGCCTGCGCCGCTGGCCGGGGGTGAGCGGCAGGTCGGCGTCGCCGACCCGGACCCCCTCCCGGCTCAGGGGGAACTCCCTCAGGTTCATCGCCGGGGAGCCGATGAACCCGGCGACGAAGGCGTTGGCGGGGTGCTCGTACAGCCGCACGGGGCTGTCGCACTGCTGGAGCACCCCGTCCTTGAGCACCGCCACCCGGTCGCCCATGGTCATCGCCTCGACCTGGTCGTGGGTGACGTAGACGGTGGTCACGCCCAGCCGCTTCTGGAGCGCGGCGATCTGCGTGCGGGTGGACACGCGCAGCTGGGCGTCCAGGTTGGACAGGGGCTCGTCCATGAGGAACACCCGGGGCTCGCGCACGATCGCGCGCCCCATCGCGACGCGCTGGCGCTGTCCCCCGGAGAGCGCCTTGGGCCTGCGGTGCAGCAGGGGCTCCAGGTCCAGGAGCCGGGCGGCCTCCAGGACCCTGCGCTCCCGCTCCGGCCTGGCGACCTTGGCCATCTCCAGGGCGAACCCCATGTTCTGCGCCACCGACATGTGCGGGTAGAGCGCGTAGGACTGGAAGACCATCGCGATGTCGCGCTCCAGCGGGCTGCTGTCGGTGACGTCCTCGCCCCCGATGCGGATGGTGCCCGAGTCCACCTCCTCCAGCCCCGCGAGCATCCTCAGCGAGGTGGACTTCCCGCACCCGGAGGGGCCCACGAGCACGAGGAACTCCCCGTCCTCCACCTCCAGGCTCAGCTCGTCGACGGCGGGCGCCTCCGAGCCCGGGTAGAAGTGGGTGGCCTTCTCGAAACCGACCGATGCCACGGCGGATCCCTCCTCTACAGCTGGGGGTTGATCTGGAGCTTGCGGCCACGGCCCGCCCGGAACGCGTCGACGGCGTCGCCGAAGCCGTCCAGGGCGAAGGTGTCGGTGACCATGGCGTCGGCGTCGACCACGCCCTTGGCCATGAGGTCCACCGCCCGCCCGTAGCTGTGCAGGACGGCCATGCTGCCCACGACGGTGATCTCGTCGTTGTAGACGCGGAACGGCGAGAAGGACGCGGTGGCCTCGGCCGGCGCCACCCCGAACACCTGGAAGGTGCCGCCCCGGGCGACGCGGGTCAGCCCGTCCTCGATGGCGGCGACCACGCCGGTGCAGTCGACGACGACCTCCCAGTCGCGGCGGTCGAGCTCGTCGGGGCCGGGGGCGACGGCGTCGGCGCCGAGGGAGGCGGCCACCGCCAGCCGGTCCTTGTTGGGGTCCACGACGGACACGCTCGCGGCCCCGGCGGAACGAGCGAGCTGGGCCATCAGCAGGCCCATGGTTCCCGCCCCGTACACGAGGTAGTGCTCCCCGACCCGGCCCGGGAGCAGGTCGAAGCCGTGCACCGCGCAGGACAGGGGCTCGATGAGCGCGCCGTGGGAGAAGGGCATGTGCTCGGGGATCGGGTAGCAGGACGCGGCGGGGGCGACGGCGAGTTCGGCGCAGGCCCCGGGGCCGGTGACGCCGATGGCGTTCCAGCTCTCGCACAGGTTCCCCCGGCCGACGACGCACTTGGAGCACGCGCCGCAGAACAGGGAGGGGTCGACGGCCACGCGGTCGTCCACGGCCAGGCCGGTGACCTCCGATCCGAGCGCGACGACCGTTCCCGCGAACTCGTGGCCGGGGACGATCGGGTAGGGCGTGGGGGCGAACTCCCCGTCGATGATGTGCAGGTCGGTGCCGCAGACGCCCACGGCGGAGGGGGCGACGACCACCTCGCGGGGTCCGGGAGCGGGGTCCTCCACCCGCTCGAGGGAGAAGTGGCCGGGTTCGCTGACGACGAGTGCACGCATTACTTCACAGCTCCTAGGGAGAGGCCGCGGACCAGCCAGCGCTGGGCGGTCCATCCGGCGATGATCACGGGCAGGGCCGCCATGGTGGAGGCGGCGGACAGGCGGGCCCAGAACAGCCCCTCGCCGCTGATGAAGCCGACGAGGAACACGGGCACGGTGGCGGCACGGGTGGCGGTGAGGTTGACGGCGAAGAAGAACTCGTTCCAGGCGAAGATGAAGCAGATCAGGGCGGTGGCGGCCAGCCCGGGCGCGATCATCGGCAGGATGACGCGCCGCATCTCGGTGAGCCTGGGCGCGCCGTCCATCCGGGCGGCCTCCAGCACCTCCTTGGGCAGTTCGACCAGGAAGGAGCGGATCATCCACACCGCGATCGGCATGTTCATGGCCGTGTACACGAGGGTGAGGGTGCGGGCGTCGTCCAGGGCGCCGAGGTTCTGGGCGATGACGTAGAGCGGCAGGATCATGGCCACCGGCGGCAGCAGCTTGGTGGACAGGAAGAAGAACAGCGAGTCCCGCCACTGGGGGACGCGCACCAGTGAGAGCGCGTAGGCGGCCGGGAGGCCCAGGACGACGGCCAGGAGCGTGGACAGGACCGAGGCCTGGAGCGAGTTGAGCAGGTACGGCACGAAGTCGCGGCCGAGCACGGCGGCGTACTGGTCCAGGGTGGGTCGGAAGAAGAGGGTCGGCGGGTCGGTGGAGGCCTGCGACTCCTGTTTGAACCCGGTGAGGAACATCCACAGGACCGGGAAGAAGAACAGCAGTCCCACGGCCCAGGCGAGCAGGCCCGCGGCGGGGCGGAGCGGCCGGCGTCGGCGCCTGCGGGGGGCGGGCCCCGCCTCGGGGGCTGCGGCGGGGGCCGGCGCCTCGGTCACGCTTGTCACGACTCCTCCTCGAAGAGGCTGGAGACCACCCGCAGGGCGAACATGGCGACGACCAGGGTGGCGGCCACCACGATGACCCCGGCGGCCGCGGCCTCGCCCACGTCGAAGGCGCGGAAGGCCTGCAGGTAGATGAAGTAGGGCAGGTTGGTGCTGGCCTGGCCGGGGCCTCCCTGGGTGATCATGTAGACGGCGTCGAAGGTCTGGACGATGTAGATCGTGCCGAGCAGCAGCGCCAGCTCCACGAAGCGGCGCAGGTGCGGGAAGGTGATGCGTCGGAAGACGGCGAGGGGCCGGGCGCCGTCGACGCGCGCCGCCTCCAGCACCTCCGGCGACTGGCTCTGCAGGCCGGCGAGCATGATGAGCATCATGAACGGCGTCCACTGCCAGGTGAGGACCATGACGACGGACAGCAGCGGGAAGTCGTTGACCCAGTCCGCCTCGACCCCGAACGGGGACAGCGCCCAGTTGAGCAGTCCGTAGACGGGGTGGTACACGGACGTCTTCCACAGCAGTGCCGCGGCAACGGGCATGACCAGGAACGGTGTGATCAGGAGGGTGCGCACGACCCCTCGGCCGGGGAAGGAGCGGTCGAGGAGGACCGCGAGCGCCAGCCCGAGGGCCAGGGAGAGCAGGACGGCGCCGGCGGTCAGGACGACCGTGTTCGCGACGGCGTTGCGGAAGAGCGGGTCCCCCAGGACCCGGCCGTAGTTGGCGATCCCGGCGAAGGAGCCGGAGTCCGGCCGCAGCAGGTTGCTGTCCTGGAAGCTGTAGTAGACGGTGAACAGGAACGGGATCTGCGTCATCGCGATGACGAACAGCAGGCCCGGCAGCAGCGGGGTCCGGCGTATCCAGCGCTCCCCCCGCGCGGGTTCGCGCGTGGTGGGCCCGCGCCGCGCCGTGTCCGGCGTGGTCTGAGCGGTCATGGGCTTCCTCGAAGGTGTCGTGGCGGTGGCGGTGTGGTGCGGCCGGGGCGGCCCGGACCCGGTTCAGTCGCGGTAGCCGCCGGACAGGGCCGTCTCCTCCGCGTACTCCTGGGACTTGCGCAGCGCCTCCTCGACGGACTGCTGTCCGGCGATGGCCGCGGAGATCTCCTGGGAGACGCGGGTGCCCAGGTCCTGGAACTCGGGGATGGCGACGTACTGGACGCCGGTCCACGGCTGCGGGTGCAGGCCGGGCCGCTCCACGTCGACGTTGCCGATGGCCTCGTAGGTGGGACCGGCGAAGGCCTCGGCCGCCTCCCGGTACTCGGGGATGTCGTAGGTCGAGACGCGGGCGCCGGGCGGCACGCGCTCCCAGCCGAGGCGCTCCCCGACCAGGCGGTGGTACTCGCGGGACGTGGCCCAGGAGACGAACTCCCAGGCGGCCCCGGGGTCGGTGGAGGTCGTGGGGATCGACAGCGCCCATGCCCACAGCCAGCCCGCGTGCTCGGTCCGGGCGACCGGGGCGGGGGCGTAGCCGATGTCGCCGGCGACGCTGCTGGAGTCGGGGTCCTCCAGGTTGCCCGCTGCGACGGTGGAGTCGTAGAACATGGCGGCGTCGCCCTGGGCCATGGTGGTCAGGCACTCGGTGAACCCGGCGTTGGGCGCCCCGGGCTGCCCGTACCCGCCCACCAGGTCGACGTAGGTCCGGACGGCCTCCTCGACCTCGGGGGAGTCCAGGTGCGCGTTCCAGTCCTCGTCGTACCACCGGCCGCCGTGGGTGAGGATGACCGTGTTGAGCGGGGCGAGGAGCTCTCCCCAGCCGGGGACGCCGCGCAGGCAGATCCCGGAGACGCCGCCCTCGGGGTCGTCCAGCTCCTCCGCGAAGGCGGCGACGTCCTCCCAGGTCGGCTCGTCGGGCATCTCCAGGCCCGCCTCCTCGAACAGGTCCTCGCGGTACATCAGCAGTGACGACTCGCCGTAGAAGGGCGCCCCGTACATCCGGTCCTCGTGGGAGAGGGCGGAGCGCACGGTCGGGATGATGTCGTCGATGTCGTAGTCGGGGTCGGAGGCGTACTCGTCGAGGCCGAGGATCCAGCCGTTCTCCGCCCAGATGGGCACCTCGTAGGTGCCCACGGTGACCACGTCGTACTGGCCGCCCCGGGTGGCGATGTCCTGGGTGACGCGGTCGCGGAGCTGGTTCTCGGGCAGGACGACGAAGTCGACGGTGATGCCGGGGTGCGAGGCGTTGAACTCGTCCGCGAGGGCCTGGATGTCGTCCATCTGGGGGTTGGCCACCGTGGCGACGGTGACGACGCGCTCCCCGTCGGAGCCGCCGCCTCCCGCGCCGGCGCAAGCGGTGGCGAGGAGCGCCAGGCCGGTGGCGGCGGCCACGGCGGGAAGTCCGCGCCGCGTCGTGCGTGTGAGCATGTTCTTCCTCCTGGGGGGCGGCCCGGGTTGCGGGGAGCCGTGTCCCGTGGGGGTGTCAGGCCGCCACGGGTCTGCTCAGATGAGCAGACCCCTGAGCAGATGAGCAACGTGCGGCTCATTTAAGTTGTGACTGGCATCACGGGTCAAGACGGGATGCAATAATGAGCGTCAGCATGCTCATATGAGCGAACCCCTGGAGGATCTCGATGAAACCCGCGTTCCGACCGGCGGAACTGATCCGCGCCACCGCCATCGCGCGCAGGTACTACATCGCCGGGGAGTCGAAGATCCGCATCGCCGAGGACTTCGGGATCAGCCGGTTCAAGGTCGCGCGCATCCTCGACGACGCGCGCGCGGCGGGCATCGTGCGCATCGAGATCGCCGAACCCACCGAGGTCGACACCGACCTCTCCCACCAGCTGCGGACCGCCTACGGGCTGCACCAGGCGATCGCGGTCGTCGACCCCGGCGAGGGCGGCGCCATGCACCGCGGCCTGGGGCGGATCGCGGCCGAGTACCTCACCGAGATCCTGGAGGAGGACGACACCCTGGGCCTGGCCTGCTCGCGCACGCTCAACGCGATGACGCTGGCGCTGGACGAGCTGCCCCGGTGCACGGTCGTGCAGCTGACCGGCGTGCTCCCCGGCGGCGTGGAGGAGAACTCGGTGGAGCTGGTCCGGCGGGTCGCCAGCCTGGCGCGCGGCCCGGCCTACCCCATCTACGCCCCGCTCGTGGTCTCCGACCCCGCGACCGCCGACGCCCTGCGAGCCCAGCCCCAGGTGGCCGGGGCGATGCAGCGCTACACGGAGCTGGACAAGGCGGTGGTCGCCATCGGATCCTGGTCACCGACCCTGTCCCTGGTCCGGGACGCCCTCTCCCCGGCCGAGGGCGCCGCCCTCGAACGCGACGGCGTGCAGGCCGAGGTGTGCGCCCGGACCGTGGACGTCCACGGCACACCGACCGCACCGGAGCTGACCTCGCGGATCATCGCCATCACCCTGGAGCAGCTGCGCGACGTGCCCGAGGTCGTCGCGGTCGCCGGAGGCGCCGGGAAGGCGCAGGCGATCCACTCCGTGCTCAAGACCGGCGTGGTGTCCTCCCTGGTGACCGACACCACGACGGCGCGCACGCTCATCGAGGCGGCGGTCCTCTGAGCCGCCGGCGGGCCCGCCCCGGCCGTTCCCCTCCACGCACCGGCCCGCGCGCCGAACCCTCCTCCCACTCCGAACCGCCACCCTCCGAACACCCACCCCCTCACCCTCACGGAGCCGACATGGCACTGGTCGCCGGAATCGACAGCTCGACCCAGTCCTGCAAGATCGTGGTCTGCGACGCCGACGGCGGAGCGGTGGTGCGCGAGGCCCGCGCACCGCACCCCGACGGAACCGAGGTCCACCCCCGCGAGTGGTGGACCGCCCTGGAGGAGGCCTCCTCGGGCCTGCTCGACGACGTGGCGGCGGTCGCCGTCGCCGGACAGCAGCACGGCATGATCGCCGTGGACGCGGACGGCGGGGTCGTCCGCCCGGCCCTGCTGTGGAACGACACCCGCTCGGCGCAGGCGGCCCTGGACCTGATCGGCGAACTGGGCGGACCCGCGGAGTGGGCCGGGGCCGTGGGCAACGTGCCCAACGCCAGCCTCACCGTCAGCAAGCTGCGCTGGCTGGCCGAGCGCGAGCCGGAGAACGCCGCCCGCACGACCCGCGTGATGCTCCCCCACGACTGGCTGACCTGGCGGCTGGCCGGCGGCGGGGCCGCCCCCGTCACCGACCGGGGCGACGCCTCGGGCACCGGGTACTGGTCGCCGGCCGAGGGGTCCTACCGCACCGACCTGATGGCCAGGGCGTTCGGACGCAAGCTGGAGGCGCCCCGGGTGGCCGGACCCTCCGAGGTCGTGGGGCACACGCCGTCGGGCGCGGTGATCGCCCCCGGGACCGGTGACAACATGGGCGCCGCCCTGGGGCTGGGGCTGCGGCCGGGCGACGCCGTGGTGTCCCTGGGGACCAGCGGGACCGTGTTCGCGGTGAGCGAAGGGCCGAGCCGGGACCCGGACGGGATCGTCAACGGGTTCGCCGACGCGACCGGGCGGTACCTGCCGCTCGTGTGCACGCTGAACGCGGCGCGGGTCCTCGGGGCGACCGCGGCGATGCTCGGCGTGGACCTGGCCGGGCTGGACGCGCTCGCGCTGGCCGCCGAACCGGGCGCGGAGGGGGTCGTGCTCCTGCCCTACCTGGACGGCGAGCGCACACCGGTGCTGCCCGACGCCGCCGGTTCCCTGCACGGGCTGCGGCGGGCCAACATGCGGCCGGAGAACGTCGCGCGCGCGGCGGTGGAGGGGATGCTGTGCGGGCTGGCCGACGGCCTGTCCGCCATGACCCGCACCGGCGTGCCGGTCGGGCGGGTCCTGCTCGTGGGCGGGGCCGCCCGGTCGGCCGCGGTCCGCGAGGTCGCGGCGACGGTCCTGGGGGTCCCGGTGGCGGTGCCTCCGCCCGCCGAGTACGTCGCGGTCGGCGCGGCCCGCCAGGCGGCCTGGGCACTGGCGGGCACCGCCGAGCCGCCGGTCTGGAACCTCGGCGAGGGCGCCGAGCTGGAGCCCGTCGACGCGCCCCTCGTGCGGCGCGCCTACGCGGAGGCGCGCGGGTCCCTCCACGGCGTCTGACCCCGGTCCCGTGCCCCCGCCCGGCTCGGGCGGGGGCGCGGGTGCGTTCGGGCGCGGGTGCGGGATGTGCGCGCGGCGGGGGCTCCGCGCTCCGCCCTGCGGTCGGCGCCGCCCCCGCGCGACGGCACGGGCGGTCCCGCGTGCCGCCGGGGACGCGGATCCCCCGGCGGACACGCCGTTGACAAGGCTGGCTAATGCCATTAGCTTTTAGCTAACGCACTTAGCCACTTGGGGGATGCCATGACCGAGTACCTCGCCGTCGACGGCGGCACGATCGCCTACGAGGTGTCGGGCACCGGGCCGCTGGTCGTCCTCGCGCACGGCATGGGCGACAGCCGCGCCGCCTACCGCGCCGTGGTCCCGCCGCTGGTGGCGGCGGGCTACCGGGTCGCCGCCGTGGACATGCGCGGCAGCGGGGAGTCCGGCGTCGACTGGCCGGAATGGAGCCGCACCGCCGTCGCCGCGGACCTGCTCGCCGTGATCCGCCACCTGGGCGGCCCGGCCGTGCTCGTCGGCCACTCGTTCTCCGGCGGGGCCGCCACCATCGCCGCGGCACAGGAGCCCTCGCTGGTCACCGCGGTCGTCGAGCTGGCGCCGTTCACCCGCGAGCAGTCGATCGGCCTCGGCGACCTGCGGGTGAGGCGCTTCCGGCGGGGCATGCTGCGGCTGCTCGGCGCGGGGATGCTCGGCAGCGTGCCGCTCTGGCGCTCCTACCTCGACGCGGCCTACCCCGGCGCCAAGCCGGACCACTGGGCCGAGCGGCTCGACCGCATCGACTCCATGCTGCGCGAGCCGGGCCGGATGAAGGCCCTGCAGAACATGGGCCGCAGCGCCCCGGCCGACGCCGGCGCGCACCTCGGCGACGTCCGCTGCCCGGTCCTGGTCGTGATGGGCACGCTCGACCCCGACTGGGCCGACCCGCACGCCGAGGGGACGGCGATCGTCGACGCCCTGCCGTCCGGCCTCGGACGCCTGGAGGTGATCGAGGGCGCGGGGCACTACCCGCACGACCAGTTCCCCGAGCGGGTCGTCACGCTCGTGCTCGCCTTCCTCGGGTCGGACGCCGTCCGGGCGCGGTGAGCCGGTCGGAGGCCGGTCCGGCGCGCGCCCCGGCCCCCGGTGACCTTGTACTTGCAGCCGGTCCCGACGCCTCGGGGTCACGTGGTGGTGGCGACGGGGAACTCCTCGGGCGGCTCGGCCGGGACAGCCCGTCCCGGGGCCGGCGAAAGCGGGCCCTCGCGGGAGAAGCCGGGGGCCCGGGCCCCGGCTGCCTCCGCGGAGCCGGGTCAGAGGGGCCGGGACGGCCGCTCCCCCGGGCTCCCCACGCGGTAGAAGGCGGCGGCGTTGTCGTGGAGCACCGCGTCCAGGTGCTCCCCGGCGGCCCGGGAGACCAGGTCCAGGTCGGTGTCCTCGAACGGCCGTCGCGCGCGGGTGGAGGGCAGGTCGGTGCCGGCCATCAGCGCGGACGGGTCGACCTCCAGCACCGCGCGCATCGCCGCCACCGGGTCCAGGTCCACGCGCCCGAAACCGGTGGCCTTGACCCGCACCCCCCGCTCCACCAGGCGGAGCAGGTCCGGAAGACCGTCGGCGTGCAGGCCCAGGTGGTCCACGCTCACCGCCGGGAGCGCGGCCACGGTGTCGGCGATCCGCCCCAGGTCGCGGGCGTCGACGTAGAGCTCGGTGTGCATCCCGGCCACGGCGTGCACACGCCGGGCGAGGGCCTCCAGG
This sequence comes from Nocardiopsis tropica, assembly GCF_042660575.1. Lineage (NCBI taxonomy): Bacteria > Bacillati > Actinomycetota > Actinomycetes > Streptosporangiales > Nocardiopsidaceae > Nocardiopsis > Nocardiopsis tropica. The sequence continues at coordinate 117,174 of NZ_JBHSUF010000009.1, read as the reverse complement.
TGCTCGGCGCCCTCCGAACCGCCCCGGCGCAGGTTGAACCGGACCGCGCGCACCCCCTTGGCGGCGAGTTCGGCGATGCGGGCGTCGGGGGTGTCGTGGGGGATCTGGGTGACGCCGACGAACCCGGGTCCCAGCCGCTCCAGGGCGTCCAGGAGGTAGCCCTGGTCGAAGGCCTGGAAGGATCCGGAGACGACCGCCCCGCCCACCACCCCCAGGTCCGCCACGCGCCGCCGGTAGTGCTCGGCGGTGAACTCCGCGGGCAGGTAGCCGCCGTTGGCCACCAGCGGGAAGCGGGTGTCGACGATGTGCAGGTGGGCGTCGAACAGCGGGCGGGGTGCGTTCACGGCGGATCGCCTTTCACGGGTGGGGACGGTCGGGCGGACCGGGGCCCCGGAGGGGCGGCAGGAGCACGGGCGGGCGCCGGTCCGGCGGGGCGGGGTGTTCTCCGGGTCAGCGGCTCCGGGGCGGCTCGGCGGTGGCGGTGACCAGGGCGGCCCACATCAGCGGGGTCGCGGAGGGGTCCCCTGCCGTGCGCCAGCGGTCCAGCCGGGTGCGCTGCCAATCGGCCAGCGCACGCACGGGGTCGGGCGCGTCGTGGGCGGCGTCCACCGCCGCCACCAGCGCGGACAGGGGGCGCTCGTCGGGGGGCACCCTCCCGAAGCGGTGCAGGGCGAGGTTGGTGGGCAGCACCCACCGGGCGGAGGTGACCAGGTCCGCGCCGTTGCGGAGCACGGCCGACGCCAGCCCGAAGGACTCGGTGAAGCGGGCGTCCGCGCCGCTCTCGCACGCGATGAGCCCCACCCGGGGAGGCGAGGGCCAGAGCTCGGCCCCGGGGCGGCCGTCGGCGCCGCCCGTGAGCAGGTCCTTGGCGGAGAGCGGCCGGTGGGAGCGGACGACCTCGGCGTGCCCCTCGGTTTCGGGGCCGCAGCACAGGTGCAGGCGGGCGTCCTCGCTCTGGCCGCCCTCCACCGGGGCGGACGTGACGTGGCCGACGTAGAGCAGGCGGCGGGCGCCCGATCGCAGGGCGCGTCCCAGCCACTCCCGGTCCTGGTCGGTGCGGCGCAGGGCCTCCTCCGGGGCGGAGACCGCGGGCAGCATGTCGCCCGCGTCCCGGTGGGCGCGGACCAGGGCCAGCAGGTCGGGGTCGGTGCCCGGTCTTCCCAGGACGGACCCGAGCGGTGAGTCCGCGCGAAAGCCCGGGACCCGGGGGTCGAGGACGAGGACGGCGGGGGCGGTCGCGGTGCGGCCCGTGGGCGCGGCCGGGTCGGGGGGCGGGGCGGCCCCGTGCTCCCCCGGCCCGTGACGGCCTGGTGCCCCGGACGCCGCCGGTGGGGGCGGTGTTCCGGGTGGAGCGGTTGGGGCGGGTTGGACGTCGGTCGGCGCCCCGAGGGCGAGCGGCACCGCCAGCACCACGTCCGCCAGGTCGAGCAGCCGCCGGCCGCCGTCCACGGCCAGGAGCTCCCAGGGCACCTGGCCGGTGCGCGGGGACGGCTGCACCCGCACCAGCGGGCGGACGCCCGTCCCCTCCCCCACCTGGCGGATCTGGTCGGTGAGCTCGGCCGGCCACAGGACCGATGCCAGCCGGGCGGCGAGGTCCCGCTCCCGCGCGGGGTCGGTCATGGCCCCGTCGGCGAGGGCCGCGGCCACGTCCTCTCCGGGTCCGGGGAGCGCGGCGGCGAGTTCGGCCGTCACCGCGTCGGCGTCGTCCCCGGGCGCGTACCCGGTGCCGAAGCCCTGGGCGCCGAGCGTCCACCGCCAGGTCATGTACAGGTCCCCGGCGTCCGCGAGCCGCACCAGCACGGTCGGCACCGGAGACGGGAACGAGGAGGACGGCCCGGCGGTGGCGACGACCGTCCGGTCGGAGGTCACCCTGCGCCGGTACCGGCCCTCGGCCGCGACGACGTACTCCTGGAGCGCGGTGCGGTCGGCGCCCTCCCCCATCAGGACGCGGGGCGGCAGCGCGACCCTCACCCCGTCGGCGCCCCGGGCGCCCGGGTCCTGCCCTCCCCCGGCCGCGAGGGAGACGTCCGCGGCTCCCCCTCCGGAGGGGGGCAGGTCCGGTCCCGCCGGGTCCGGAGGGGCGAGGGGTCCTCTGGCCCCCGGCCCGGGGAAGGCCCCCTCCGCCGCGGGCGCGGGGGCCAGGGGGGCGCCGGCGCAGCGGAACTCCACCAGCTCGAACAGCAGCCCCTGGTCCCGGCGCAGCAGGGCCAGCTCGAAGACGAGGCGGACGGCGCTCCGCGAGAGCGCCGACCACTGGTCGCGGGCGTGCCCGGTGGCGAAGTCGGCCCGCATGGACTCCAGGGCGAGGGACGCGGGGAGCGCCAGGGCCAGTGCGGAGTCCAGGGCCTCCCGCTCGTGCCCCTCGAAGCGGCCCGCCCGCAGCAGCCCGTCCACGGCCCGGGCGACGAGGAAGTCGGTCTGGGCGCACCGCTCGTAGGCGCCCATCTCCTCGAAGACGGCGCGGGCCCGCTCGCACATGTCCTTCATCGCGAGGTGGTCCCCCGCCTCGAACGCCTGCCGGGCGGTCACGACGAGGCCGTCCGCCGCCGCCAGGCGCACCCCGAGGTCCTCGAAGCGGGACAGGGAGGAGGCAGCCAGCTCGCGGGCGGCGTCGGCCGACCCCCTGGCCTGCGCGATCAGCGAGCGGGCCTGTTCGCACACCGCCAGGGACACGTGGTCGCCCTGGCGTTCGAGGGCGACGGAGGCCGTGCGGTAGAGGCGTTCGGCCGCGTCGAGGTCGCCCCGGCGCACGGCGGCGAACCCCCGGTGGCCGGTGAGGAAGGCCGGTTCGGCTCCGGCGGGGTCGAGCGCGCGGAAGCGCTCGGCCGCGCGGTCCAGGTGGTCCTCGGCCTGGTCGGGCCGGCCGGTGCTCGCCAGGAGCAGGCCCATGGAGGTCAGCAGGTAGGAGGCCGGTCCCTCGGGGGCGGTGGCCAGGGCGGCGGTGAGGAGCTCCTCGGCCGCGCCCCAGTCGCCGCGCTCCATCAGCAGGCGCGCCCGGGAGTCGGCGAGTTCGGCCCGGCGGGCGCCGTCGTCGCACGGTTCCCCGGCCCTGAGGTCGGCCTCGTCCAGCAGGGTGTGCGCGGTGCGGTGGTCGCCCGACCTGCGGGCGGCCTCGGCGCGTTCCAGGAGGGCCTTGAGGAGGATGGACAGCCACAGGGGGCGGCCGCGGGGGCCGGTGGCGTGGGGCTCCACGGCGCGCAGGAGGACGAGCGCGCCGTCCAGGGCGGGGACCCCGTCGCCCGGTGCGCCGCGCTCGGAGCGGACCATGCCCACGTCCGTGAGCAGCAGCCCCCGCAGGAACCGCACGTCGGGGCTGTCCGGGAGGCGTTCGGCCGCGTCGAGGAGCTGGAGGAGGACGTCCTCGGCGGCGGCGAGCTCCCTCCCGGCGAGGAGTGCCTCGCTGTGGGCCAGCCCCGAGTCGAAGGGTTCCCCGAAGCCCATGGGTCGGTCCTCGGGGGCGTCCCCGGCGGAGGCGTCGGACGGGTCGAGGGGGTCGGCGGGAGCGGCCCCGGCCGGGGTGCGGGAGGGGTCGTGGGGGTGGGCCATGTCAGAAGTCCTCCTCCGTGTGGGCCGCGACGATCTCGGCGAGGAAGGGCGCGGGGCCGAACCCCTCCCCCGCTCCCGCTCCGTCCGGTCCGGTGGCGCCCCCGGCCGCGGCGAGGCGGCGGCGGGCCAGCGCGCGCAGCCCCTCACGGGTCCGGCGGGCACGGGCGGGGTCCTGCGGTCCGGGGTCGAACCCCGGCAGGACCACCTGGACGTCCGGGGAGGGGGCGGCCGTGTCCGGCAGGGCGGTGTCCACGAGGGCGGTCCAGGCGTCCCCCGCGCGCTCGCAGCGCACCCGCACGGGGGCGGTGGCGCCGACCCGGACCTCCGCGACCGGCCGCACGCCGGGGGCGGGGCGAGCCTCCCCCGCAACCGCCTCCACCAGGACCGCGCGCCGGGAGCCGTGGGCGAAGGCGGTCCAGGTGACGGCGTCCTCGGAGGCGTCCACGAACCCGGGCGGGTACCGGCACCAGTCGTTGGTCCCCGTCCCCCGTCCCATCACCCTGGCGCCGGGTGGCGGCCCCGCGGCGCCGCCGGCGGCGAGGGCGTGGTCCTGCGGGAGGGCGCCCGGCCGACGGGGGACGGCACCGCCCGCGAAGGAGGTCGCCCACCCTGCGGGGCCGGAGCCGCCCCGGCCGCCGGGGTCGTCGGGTCCGGCGAGGCCGTCGACGTCGAGCCCCGCGTCGTCGGCCACCGCCCGCACGGAGCGGAGGACGTCGGAGACGGCGCCCGGCCGGGCGTGCCACAGGTCGATCAGCGGCCGGACGCCCGCGCGGTGTTCGAGGACCAGGTCGGCGGCGGGGTCCGCGTCCGGGTCCCACACCTGCTGGCACCGGTGGGAGAGCGCGGCCAGCTCCAGGCCGAGCAGGTCGGCGTCGAGGGCGGGAACGCCGTCCAGGTGGGAGGCGGGCCACCAGCGGGACGCCCAGTGCCCCGTGGCCAGCCGGTGCAGGTCCCGCGCGAGCGCGCCCGGCTCCGCGGCGACCCGCAGGGCGTGCGCCCGGCCGCCGGCGCAGGCCGCCACGGCGCGCGCCGCCCCGGCCCCGTAGACGGCCCACAGCCACGTCTGGGCCTCGGGCGCGGACTCCACCAGGGCGTCGGGGAGGAGGTCGGCACGGGGGCCGCCGAACGGGGCGGCCCCGGACGCGGCGGCCCCCTCCCGCGCATCGGAGAGGGCGGTTCCCGGGGGGACCCCGGTGGCGACCGCGCCCGGCCCGGCGATGTCGGGCCAGGTGAGGAGCGCGCCGGCCGCGTCGAGGACGGACCGGCCGAACTCGGGGACGCTCAGGCGGCCCTCGACGGCCACGCTCACGCCGTCCTCCTCCGCCCTCACCTCGATCCAGGTCATGCCGCGCTCCCGGAGGTGGTGTCGGTCAGGGTCCGCAGGGCCGCGCGCACGCGGGCCCGGTGGTCCATGAGCACGGAGTAGGAGACGCCGTCGAGGAGGGACCACAGCTCGGCGGGGCCGTCGATCCCGGCCGCGTGGGCGTCGCGGCCGTGCAGGCGGGCCCACAGGCGGCGGGTGTAGGCGATCCACGGGGTCCGCAGGGAGCGGCCGAGGTCGGCGAGAAGGTCCTCCCCGGAGGCCGGGGGGCCGGTGGGGGCCGGGGGTTGCGTGGGGGCCGGCCCCGTCCCCGGCGCCCCGCCGTCCGGGGGACCGGCGCCGGGAGCCCCGCCCCCCGTGCCGTGGGCGCTCGGGGCGTCGAAGGGCGACACGGTCATGCGCCGGGCGCGCGCCACGGAGGACTCGCGGCGCCAGCGGCGGTCGATGGCGCGGTGCGCGCGCGTGGGACCCGGGGCGGTGCCGAGCGGGTCGAGCCCCGCGGCGAGGCGTCCTCCGACCAGGAGCGCCACGCGCAGCGACTCGTCGGACAGGCCGAGCGGCGAGCAGCTGCGCGCGGTCTCGGCGGCGACGAGCTCGGGGACCGGCGGCAGGTCGTGGTGTCCGGGCGCCCTCAGGACGGTGAAGACCCTCTCGTAGAGGGTGCGGTCCAGGGGCGCCGGCAGGGCCGCGGTGGACGCCGTGCTCCCCACCCCGGGGCGCGGCGGCAGGGGGTCGGCGCTCAGGCCCAGGTGGGGCGGTACGCCTTCGGGTCCCCAGGCGGAGGCCGGACCGGCGGCCCACAGCGCCGACCCCAGACGCGTGCCGTGGCCGCCCCCGACCAGGGCGGCGAGGGCGCTCTCCGCGGTGTCACCGGGGTCCCGGAGGTCCGTCCCGAGCTCCTGCGCCCGGTAGCGGGGGACGTCGCCGTCGGCGGGGAAGGCGCCGCCGCGCTTCCCGGAGGCGCCCCGGTCGGCCGGTGCGCACCCGTCCAGGACGGTGTCCGCGAGGGAGAGCGCGTCCGCCTCGGGGACGGCGCCGGGGGCGGCGGGTACGGGGCGTGCTCCCCAGGCGCGGGACAGCGCCTGGGCGACCGACCTCTCCGTCGCGGGATCGCGCAGGTGGGCCTTGAGGGCTTCGACGGTGCGCCCGCCGTCGCGCGCGGCCAGCTCCAGGACGACCTGCCTGGCGACCTCCTCCGCGTCGGGGGGCCGCGGGGCCCCGTGCTCGGCGGCGAGCTCGTAGCAGCGCTGGAAGTACAGGTCCTGCGGGTTGCCCCCGACCACGCGCAGGGCCCGGCGGACCCGCTTGAGCAGCGTGAACCAGCCGGCGGCGGCCGCCAGTCGCGGCCCGTCCCCGCGCAGGAGGCCGGCGGCCAGGTCGGCGGCCTCGTCGGTGAGGAGGTCCCCGGCGAGTTCCGGGCGCAGGACGGGGCGCAGGACGAGCGGGAGGACGAGGAGTTTGACGGCGCGGGTGAGCGGGGCGCCGCCGGGGCCGCTGAGCGGTTCCAGTCCGGGGCCGAGCGCTCGCCAGGCCCGGTCGATGACCTGGGACCGGGGCTGGAGCGTCCCGAGGGGAGTCGCTGGCACAGGACGAGGGTACCGGCCCGGCCCCGCCGGTCGACGGCAGGTCCGAACCTGGGATCGGTAGGACGCGGCGGCGGGGTCTGATGGGTCCCGGTGGACATCGAGAGCGTGAGAGGGAGGCATCCATGGGCAGGTCGGTGGTTCGTTCGGTGGTGCTCGTCGAGACGGTCGCGGCGCTCGGCCTGGTCGGCTGGTACGTGTGGGCGGGGGTGACCGCGCCCCCGGACGCGTTCGTCAGCCCGTGGCTGCGCAACATGTGGGCGCCGATCGGGGCGCTGGTGATGCTGGGCACCACGCTGCCGATGCTGGGGGTCGCTTCGGCGCTCGGCGGACTCGGAGGCGGGTTGGGCCGCAGGGAGGCGGCCGGCGCCCCCGTCGGGATCGGGACCGTCACCGGGGTGGCCCGTACCGGGTTGAGCGTCAACGACCAGCCCCAGCTGGCGATCAGCATGGATGTCGAGACGCCGGAGGGGCACCGGTTCTCCGCGGTGGCCAAGCACGTCGTCGACATCACCCAGGTGGCCGAACTGGTCCCGGGTACGGTGCTGCCGGTCCGGTACCTGCACGACCGGCCCGGGGTGGTCTCCCTGGACCGCGGGGAGGACCCGGCCCTGGTGCAGGCGGCCTACAACGCGGTGATGGTGCGCGCGGGTCTGACGACGGAGCGCAACCTGGACATCGCGGCGCGCGGTGTGCGGGCGCAGGGGGTCGTCTCCTCGGTGCGGCCGACCGGGCGCCTGCTCAACGGCAACCCGGAGATGGAGATCGGGCTGGGGGTGACCCGCCCGGACGGAAGCCTCTTCCACGCGGCGGTCGTGAAGGTCCTTCCCGCGTCCTCGGTCGTGAGCGTGCAGGTGGGACGGGTGCTGACGGTGCACTACCTTCCCGAGCGGGAGGAGGAGCTGGTCCTCCAGACCCCCGCCAACCCGGGGGTCCGGTGACGCGGGCCGGCCGTGCGCGACCGGTTCCGTTCCGGGCCGGGCCGGACATCCGGCCGGGACCGCGCGTGGCGGGGCGCGCCGTCACGGCGGCCGGGGCAGCCCCGCGCACTCTCCGGGAAACGGTGGCCCGGCGCCCCGCTCTGGCCTAACCTGTCCGCGGCACCACACACCCGACGGAACACGGTGAGCATGAACGACGTACGGCTTCGCCCTCTCGGCCGCACCGACCTGCGCGTATCCCCCCTGTGCCTGGGCGGGAACGTCTTCGGCTGGACCGCCGACGAGAGCACTTCCTTCAAGGTCCTCGACACGTTCGTCGCCGGGGGCGGCAACTTCGTCGACACCGCCGACTCCTACTCCGCCTGGGTCGAGGGGAACAGCGGAGGAGAGTCCGAGACGGTCATCGGCCGCTGGCTGGCGGCGCGCGGCCGCCCCGAGGGCCTGGTCCTCGCGACCAAGGTCAGCGGGCACCCGGAGTTCCCGGGCCTATCCGCCGCCAACGTCCACGCCGCCGTGGACGCCTCCCGGGCCCGGCTCGGCGTGGAGGTGATCGACCTCTACTACGCGCACCACGACGACCCCGGGACCCCGCTCGCGGAGAGCGCGCGGGCGTTCTCCGAGCTGGTGGACGACGGCCGTATCCGGTACATCGGCCTGTCCAACCACAGCCCCGGGCGCATCCGCGAGTGGCTGGACATCTGCGCCGACCAGGGGCTCCACGCCCCGGTGTGCGTGCAGCCCCACTACAACCTGATGGAGCGCGGGGTCGAGGAGGACCTGGTGCCCCTGGCCCTGGAGCGCGGCCTGTCCCTGCTGCCCTACTTCGGCCTGGCCCGCGGGTTCCTCACCGGCAAGTACCGGCGGGGCGGTGCGGAGGTCGACAGCCCGCGCGCGGGCACGGCCCGCGCCTACCTGGACGACCCGCGCGCCGAGCTGGTCCTGGGGGCCCTGGACGCGGTCGCGGCCCGCAACGGCGTCTCCCCGGCCTCGGTCGCGCTGTCGTGGCTGTCGGACCGGCCGGCCGTGGCCTCGGTCCTGGCCAGCGCGCGCAACACCGACCAGCTCACCGACCTGCTGGCCGTCAACCACCTGCGGCTGGACGAGGAGTCCGCCGAGCTGCTGTCCGAGGACTCCGGCCCGGGAGGAGCCGGGGCGTCCTGAGGTCGCGGGAGGCCGGGGCAGGGCGCCCTGTCCCGGCCTCGGTCCCCGTCCGCCAGGAGTTCGCGGACCGGCCCGGCCGCCCGGCCGACCCCGATCGGGAACCCGTCGTGCCCGTACGGCGGGTCGATCACCCGTGCCGTCCCGGGCGGACACTCCCCCGGACCTCATCCCCGAAACGACGGCGGGCCGCCCGCGCCACAGCACGAACGGCCCGCCCCGACAACAGAGGAGAGGAAGTGGATCAACCGACGCCGGAGCCGCCGCCGGAAGCTCAGATTCATGGCACACTTCGCCCGGACCGGCCGGCCCCTTGCCTTCGCCCGACGACGGAGACCGGTGCGGTGACGGTGGGGACCGACGGGGGACCGGCGCCTGAGCGCTCGGCGGGCTTCCCCGGTCTAGGCTGACACCATGACCATCCACGAGTTCGACGTCCACCCGGCCATGACCCCCGAGCTGGAAGCGGCCTTCCGTGCCGACCACGGCCTGTCGGAGGACGAGGACCTGGGCCCGCACATGGCCCGGGAGGCTCAGAACCGGTTGCGTGAGGCCGGCCTGTTCGGTGGGAGTGTGGTGTACGCGGAGGAGCTCGACTGAGTACTGATCCGCCGCCCCCTGCACGCACGGCCCGGACACCGCGCCCCTGAGCACCGGCGCTTCCCGCCGGTGCGGCGGATCCGGCTCACTTCACGCCGTGGACCGGCGGCCTCGCGGGCTCCGGCAGGTGACCGGCGAGCTCCGTGCGCGCGGCATGCGCCTCCTCGTCGTCCTCGTGCCGAACCACGGCACGGCACCGCGTTCGGCGGCCGACCCGGTCGGCCGCCGGGTGCGGGTCACTGGTCGATGGTCGCCCGGTAGACCGCGGCGTCCAGCAGTTCGTCGACCGCTCCGGGGTCGGAGGGCCTGAGCCTGTAGATCCATCCGTCCCCGTAGGGGTCCTCGTTGACCAGACCGGGCTCCTCGACGAGCGCCTCGTTCACCGCGACGACCTCGCCCGCCACGGAGGCGTAGAGGTCGTTGTAGGCCTTGACCGACTCCACTCCCCCGGCCGTGCCGCCGACCTGTACCTCGTCCCCGATCTCGGGGAGCTCCACGAGGACGATCTCGCTGAGCAGCTCCTGCCCGTGGGCGGTCAGGCCGGTCGTCACGATGTCTCCGTCCACGCGCACCCAGAGGTGGTCGTCGGTGTAGCGCAGGTTCTCGGGCAGCTGGGACACGGTGTTCTCCTCGTCGGTGCGGCTGACGTGCCACTCCATGCTTGCGCACCGTGGGAGACCGCGTGGTCGCTTCGGGTGATCGCCTCACTCCACCGGGCGGTTCCCGGAGAGGAACTGCTCGACGGCGGTCTCCACGAGTGCGTCGAGCATGTCCGGTCCGACGAAGTTGCCGTTGATGATCGAGGCGATGCCCTGGAGGGTCGCGAACAGGACGAGCCCGATCCGCTCGGGGTCGCCCGCCCGGAGCGCCCCCTCGTCCTGCCCCTGCTCGATCAGGTCGGCCATCAGGCCGAACGGCGCCTCGGCCGCCTCGATGACCCGCGTCGCCCCCGGCCGGTGCTTGCTGGAGTACATCAGTTCCAGGAGCGCGGCGTTCTCGGTCGCGAAGCGGGTGTAGGCCGTCATCGCGACCCGCACGCGCGCCGGGAAGTCCTCCCCCGCGCCCGCCAGAGCGGTGCGCAGCGCCGTGTCCAGCTGGGCGAACCCGGATTCGGCGAGCGCGTCCAGCAGCGCCTGCCGGTCGGAGAAGTGCCTGCGCGGCGCGGCGTGGCTGACGCCCACCTCCCGGGCGAGGTCGCGCAGCGACAGCTGGTCCGCGCCGCGCTCCCGGAGGCAGCGATCGGCCGCGTCGAGCAGGACGGCCCGGAGGTTTCCGTGGTGGTAGGGCCGCTCTTCGTTGGGGTCTGACATGGGACCCGAGTCTAGCAGGCCATGTTTTCGTTGACTACTTTGTTTCCACTGACTACTTTGTAGCCCATGGCAACATTCTCTGCTTCGGACATCCCTTCCATGGCGGGGCGCACGGTCGTGGTCACCGGCGCGAACAGCGGCATCGGCCGGGCGGCCGCCCGCCTCCTCGCGGCCAGGGGCGCACGCGTGGTGCTCGCCGTGCGCACCGTCACCAAGGGGCGCGACGCCGCCGACGCGATGACGGGCGACGTCGAGGTCCGGCGGCTCGACCTCGCCGACCTCGCCTCGGTCCGCTCCTTCGCCGAGGACCTCACCGAGCCCGTCGACGTGCTGGTCAACAACGCGGGGGTGATGTTCCCTCCGCTCACACGCACCGCCGACGGCTTCGAGCTGCAGTTCGGGACCAACCACCTCGGGCACTTCGCGCTCACGAACCTGCTGCTGCCGCGCCTGCGGGGCCGGGTCGTCACGGTCTCGTCCAACGGCCACAAGGCGGGCGCGATCGACTTCGAGGACCTCAACTGGGAGCGCAAGCCGTACCGGGCGACGGCCGCGTACGCGCAGTCCAAACTGGCCAACCTCCTGTTCACCTCGGAACTCCAGAGGCTGCTCACCCGGGCCGGCTCCCCGGTGACCGCCACCGCCGCGCACCCCGGCCTGGCGGCCACGAACCTGTTGAAGACCGACCCGCGGCGGCGTGTGCGCCACCTCGTGGAGCAGGCCGTGGTCCGCTTCCTGGCGCAGAGCGACGAGGACGGGGCCCTGCCGACGCTGTACGCGGCCGTGGCGGAGGTTCCGGGCGACAGCTACGCGGGGCCGGGCGGATTCCTGGAGGGATGCGGCGCACCGGAGCTGGTCGGCCGCTCGGCGAGGGCGCGGGACGCCGAGGTCGCGCGACGCCTGTGGGAGGCCTCCGAAACCCTGACGGGGGTGGCCTTCCCCCGGCGCCCGCTGCCCGGCGCCTGAACCGGGGCGGGTGCGCCGGAGGCGTCCCCGGCCGGCGCGCGCGGCCACGGGCTCACCGGTCGCGGCACCGCGCGCGGCCCACCTGTACGCAGTGGGCCGCGCGCCCAGGAGACGGGCCGGTCAGGGGTTGGCGTACATCTGCACGACGACGCGGTCGAAGCGGCGCGCCTCGAGGTCCTGGCGGGGGATGGTCCAGTACAGGATCCCCATCGGGACCCCGACCCACTGCGCGAGCAGGACCCAGTCCCCGGGGCCCGGCCATTGCCCGTCCTCCTCCGAGTACGCCGAGGCGGGTGCCGGATCCCCGTAGCCGTCGAAGTCCGCGGCGTAGCCACCGATCTGCCACTCGCCTCCCTCGTCGGACTGCTCGGACCAGACCTCCTGCAGCGTCTCCGCGTGGGGGTGCAGGGCGAGGGCCTCGTCCCCGACAGGGCAGGAGGGCAGTCCCACGCCGGGGGTCAGCCGCAGGTCGCCGGTGCGCCGCAGCTCGTCGTCCAGGGCCTCGGGGGAGTCGTACTCGTAGGGCTCGTAGTCGAGCGAGACCTCCCGTTCCTCAACCGGGGTTCCCGCCGGGACGTAGACGGCGCCGCCCGGCAGGAGCTCGTCGTCCAGCTCGACGTTCGCGAACAGGAGTACGTGGCCGTCGGGCGGGAGCGGGAGGTCGGTGGCGCCCGGCGGGATCGCCGCCAGGTCGAGCGTCGCGATGAGCTGGTACTCGTAGGAGTTGTCGGGGCCCCACACCGTGGCCGGGGTGGGCACGTCCGGCGGGAGCATCAGCGGACCGCCGAGCCGGCCGACGGCCGGGCCGGAGCCGTCGCGCGCCGTCCGCAGCTTCGGGCGGGCCAGCCCGAGCCACCGGTCCACGTCGTCCGCCGGAACCCCCTTGTCCAGCGCCTGCTCCCGGAACCGGTCCAGCCACCACAGCGTCGACGCGGGCAGGGCCCTCACCGCCGGGGACAGCACCCCCGCGCCGAACTCCCAGCCGGGCTCCGGCGCCACCGCTCCCGGCTCGCCCAGCCCCGCGAGCCACTCCGCGGCGGACGAGCGGGTCCCCGCGTCGGCGTCCGACAGCGCGGCCGTCGCCGCCGCCCGGGCGCCCGGGTGGTCGCCGAGCACCCGCCGGGCCGGCAGGCGGTGGCGGTTCGCACCGAGCGCGAGCGAGGTCAGGCGCGGGACCAGGGCCTCGGGGGCGGCGGGGAACCGTTCGAGGATCGTCAGGATCATCGTCCTCGTGTCGACGGCGGACTGGTCCGGGTGCCGCTTCCCGTCGCCGCCGTCGAGGTACTCGTCCGCGAGGTCGAGGCGCTCGGCGAAGAGGGGCCACCAGCGCTCGGCGTCCTCAGGCGTCAGGAAGGCGCCGATCTTTCGGCGGGCGTGGGTCGTGCGGGTGACCAGCAGCGCGGCGGCCCGCCGGTCCGCGTCGGGCATCCCGGCGGCACGGTACGCGTCTCGAAGGACGCGGACGTCGGGCATCAGCGCCAGCCGCCCCTCGACACCGTGCCAGGAAGGGTCTCCGCCGGATCGGCCGGCCCCCAGTGCCCGCAGGTCCTCCGCGAGGTCCGCGTCCTGGGGCGCGGCGACGGGCGGCACGGGCACGACGGCCTCCGCCGCTCGCAGCACCCGTACCCGGAAGACGGCCCGGCGCAGCAGCCGGTCGCGTTCCGGGTCCTCCGGCCCGTCGCCGCCGTCGGCCAGGGCATCCTCGATCGCCACGACGCCGCCGTCGAGGTCGGCCAGGCGGGCCAGGGGGTCCGACAGGCGGTCCGGCGACGCGGTCCGCAGGTGCTGTCGCAGCAGGGCCACCTGCCGTGGCCCGTCGAGCCGGGACAGGGTGTCCAGCGCCTCCGTGCGGACGCCCGCGTCGGCGTCGGCCGCCAGCTCGGCGGCGAGTGCCGCGTGCGCTTCCGGTCTGCGCGCGCACAGGCGCAGCACAGACCTCCGGTTGTGGTCCGCGAGCCCGGTGGCGACGTCCGCGAGATCGTCGGCGTACCGGGCGAGGAACTCGATGCCCGCGTCGCTCTCCAGAAGCTGGTGCCGACGGTGCGCCCAATGGCGTGAGTCCGCGTACAGCAGCGCCGACAGGGTGGCGTGCACGGGGGTCCGGCCGGGGGCGTCGCCGGCCCGGGCGACCTCGGTGAGGAAGCGGGGGTCCCACCGCCGCTGGACGTCCTCGGCGTCGGCCCCGGCGGCGCCGTACGCACGGGTCACGTCGTCGGCCAGCACGAGGAGCCACGACGGCTCCCCGGAGGCCGGGGTCCTGTCGGCGGCGGCGTGCAGCACCTGCCCGAACCGGGCGAGGACGTCGGCCTGCGCGGTCCGGTAGACCGTGAGCCGTGCGGCCTCGGCGTCCTGCGGCGACCAGCCGGGATGCAGGTCGGTGACGGCCCTCACCCGCGCGGCCGACCAGGTGACGTCCGGCTTGGCGACCATGTCGGCGCCGGTCGGCCGCTCGCGCAACACCGCCAGGACCTCCGGACCGGTACCGCGCAGTACGTGCTCGGCCACCGGCTCGAAGACCTCCGAGACCCGCAGCGGCGCGAGGCAGTCGCGCACCGCTGCCGTCACCCGGGGCGAGCTGTCCGCACCGGCGCACGAATCGGCCATTTCTGCTTCGGATGTGTGCATGTCGGCAGTTTAGGAACAGGGCGTGACATTAGCGTTCGTCACCGCGAACCGTCCGAGGTCGGCCGGATGCCGTTTCCCGCGCCACCTGCACGAACACAGGGACGACCGCTTCCGCGCCTTCGCCCGCATCGCTCGCACACTGATCTGCTACCGCCGATTCGACAAGGGAGATGAACTCTAGACTGGCCGGATAATCCCCGCGACGGAACGGACCCCGCCATGACCGGCTACGTCCAGGTGTCCACGGCGACCGAGACCCGCGAGCAGGCGGTGGACCTGGCGAAATCCCTCGTAACGGCCAAGCTCGCGGCCGGTGCGCAGATCGTCGGGCCCGTCACGTCGGTGTTCTGGCACCTGGGCGAGTTCGGCACCGGGCAGGAGTGGCAGCTCCTGCTGAAGGCGCGCGCGGACCGGTACCCGCAGATCGAGGCGCACCTGGTCGAGCACCACCCGTGGACGAACCCCGAGGTCGTCGCGACCGCGATCGTGGCGGGCTCCCCCGACTACCTGCGCTGGATCGCCACCACGACAGCCCCCGACAACGCCTAGCAGGTACGGGACAGCTCCAGCACCTCGGCGACCTCGGGCAGAGTGCGGTCGGACCGATCGGGGCGGTCGGCCCGGAACCCTAGCTGACGTACTCGGCGCGCACCGCGTAGATGGCGGCCTCGGTGCGGGAGTGCACCTGCAGCTTCTCCAGGATGTTGCGCACGTGGTTCTTCACCGTGTTCTCGGTGATGAACAGGCGTTCCCCGATCTCGCGGTTGTTGAGCGACCGGGCGAGCAGCTTGAGGACCTCGGTCTCGCGCGGGGTCAGGTCGGGGATGGCGGGGGCGGACGGCGGGGTGGCCTCCTGCTTGGCCAGCTCCGCGAACTCCCCGATGAGCTTGTTGGCCATCCGCGGGTTAATGAACGACTGGCCGTCCGCGATGGAGCGCACGGCGCGCGCGATGTCGGTGACCGCGATCTCCTTGAGGAGGTACCCGGTGGCGCCGGCCTTGAGGGCGTCGAACAGGTCCGAGTTCTCGTCGCTCATGGTGAGCATGATGAACTTGGTCCTCGGGGCGGCCTGCCGGATCTGTGAGCAGGCGTCGATGCCGTTGGAACCGGGCATCCACACGTCCATCAGGACGACGTCGGGGCGTACCCCCGCGGCGAGCCGGACGGCCTCCGACCCCCGTCCGGCCTCACCGACGACGTTGATGTCCTCCTCCTCGTCCAGGACCGAGACAAGACCGCGGCGGAACAGCGCGTGGTCGTCCACGACCATGACGCGGATCGGCGCGGAAGGGGTGGAGGGTTCGTCGATCGGGAGAGGTATTTCGGCGGGAGTGGGGGGGTGGGGGCTCACAGGCGGGCCTTTCTTCTGTCAGACAGCCGCCGGAAGTTACCTTCCGGGCATTCGGACATTTCCCCCGAAAGGGGCAAGGGTTTTCATCAGCCCTCGCAGAAAGGGCTTTCGAGGATCGAAGCCCCGGGGCGGTGCGGGCGATTGCCGTACGTGCAGGTCCAGCCGGTGACCAGAGGCGCGAAAGGAGATCGGGAGAAATGGAGACCCATCGATTCCTCCTGGTGGGCGGTGTGTCTCATCTTCTCACGAGTGGCGCGGGTGTGGGCGACATCGGAGGTTGTCCGCGTTCCCCCGGGGAAGGCGGATCCGCCATTGGCCGTGGTCATCGGCCGGAGGGGTTGTGCCGAGCACGTCGAAGGACGCTCGGCCGTGGCGGTGCACCCTCCCGTGGGTGAACCGATCTCCTAAACATGGGAACCGCCCCCTGCCCAGGCAGACGGCAGGGTGCGGTTCTTCGCGTGTGTGAGGGTGGTACTACCAGCTGCGCATCGCGTTCAGCAGCGCGGTCCATTCGGGAGCGGGGACGTCGAGTTGTCCCGACTCTCGGTTCTGGGTGTCACGCACGCCCGTGACCACACCCTCGCAAACCTCGACGCAGTGCCCGGTGTTACCGCTGTAGCTGGACTTGTGCCACTTCTCCGACATCGTCAAGGGCCTCTCTCAGCATGTCCGGGCTTCGCTCGCCTGAAAGCATCTCCCTGGACCTGTGCTCGGCAGGGGCCACCGCGAAACGGTCTGCCCGTGAGAGCTTCCTCGACCCCCGACATGCGGCAGGCCCCACCCGTCTGTCCGGGCAGGGCCGACTCACTACTCCGCTACTTGGCGCGCACCGCAGCCAGTAGCGCCGTCCACTCCGAGGCTTCGGTCGACAAGTGACCCAAGTTCCGGTTCTGGGTGTCACGAACATGAGTGGTAGGTCCTTCCGCGACCTCCACGCAGTCCCCACCTCCTCCATCACTGTGGCTGGACTTGTGCCAGGACCAGTTGTCGGCGGTGCTCATCACAGACCTTTCATCGTCGCATGGAGGACTTCGAGGGATCGTCGCGGAGACAGCGCTTCGGCTTGAAGTGCACCGAACAGGTCGGACATCCCCTCGATTTCAGGTGCCCGATCGAAGCTGGTTCCACCAAGAGTATGCTCCATCCGCACTGCCTTCCGGCCGTTCTGCATGCTCATCAACCGGAACGGGGAACACAGCCCGCAGTGGTGGCGCACATCGTCGGGGATGATCTGAAAACGGATCGTGTCCTCTTCGGCCAACGTGATGATGTGCTGGAGCTGCTCCCGCATGACCTCCTCGCTACCGATAACACGGTTGACCACACTCTGCTCCACCACGAACCACAGAGCGGGCCGGGATGGCCGAATCGTCGGGAGCCGGTTCGCTCGGAGCTCCACCACCTCCTCGATCTCCTCGGCGGTCTTCCGCAACTGCCTTGCCGTGATGAGCACACGGGCATAGCTGCGGGTTTGCAGCAGGCCGGGGATGAGAATCGGGTGGTACTCCGAGATGGATTCCGCCCGGCGCTCCATCTCCAAGGCGTCCCTGAACCAGGGCAATACCGACTTCCCCTGGACTACCTCCAGCCACAAGGCATCCAACTCACCATCTGTAGCGAACTCCGTGTCCATTGTGCGTACATGATCCCTATTGGGGATACGCGTCGCCCGCTCCAGGTGGCCGACCATGCCGCCGGTCAGTTTCAGACGCAGACCGAGTTCGGCCTGTGAAACCCCAGCCTGACGGCGAAGCTCCCGAACCCTGACACCAAACGGTTTCCACTCCTGGTGGATCTTGTCAGCCATGGAGCAAGGAAACTACACGCAGCTCCTTTCCGCAACAGGTTCTGAGTAGCCACCCCTCTTCAGTTGTATTGGTAGCCCCCTGAGCTGGGACTGGGCATAGTCGTAACAGAACCGGCGGTTGTCTGCGGATCGGAGAACGGCATCATTTTCCACTCCCGCCAGCCCCCTCTTCGCCGAAGGGGAGAGACATTGCTCGCCTTCCTCCCAATTGACGCGAAAACCAACCTTTTGACACAGAAAAGCTCCGGCGACCGAAGTGAGAGAGCGGTCGCCGGAGCTTGTGTCCCACCTCGAAAGCCCCGAGATGAAACGAATGCAGCCTACCGCCCCTCCCCCCGCACTTCCACGCCGCCTGTGCGGAACCCCCACGACATCGGGCATCCTCATCGGCCCCCACCCCAGCCACATCAGGGCCGCCCGCCAGTGGGCCGCCCACGCCACCCGCTCCCGCCCCGGCCTGACCGACCCCCTGGCCCTGACCGTCACCGAACTGACCGCCAACGCCCTACGACACACCGCCTCCGGCCTGCCCGGCGGCACCGTGCGCATCGAGATCCACCGCACCCGCCGCCACCTCGAACTCCACGTCACCGACAACGGCCCCACCCCCGGAAGCGCCCCCACACTCCCCGCCGTCCCCGCCCCCGCACCCCTGCGCGTCGGCGGCAACGGCCTGCGCCTGGTCGAGGCCGTGTGCGCCTACTGGGACTGGACCCAGGCCCCCTGCGGAGCGATCACCGTCCGCGCCGTCTTCGGTTGCTGAACCACTCCCCCGCCCGGTGGCACACCACCACCGGGCCGCGGGGCCGCCGCCAAAAAAGGGGGGCCGGCGGCCCCGCCCCACCCGCTCGGGGCCGGACGTACTTCCCCGGTCCGGCCCCGAGCCCGCTCCACAGGCCACCGGCCACCGGCCGCCCACAACCGACAACCGACAACCGCCGATCGACACCGACGGAGAACCACCGTGCCCACCGCACCCCTGCCCGCACTCGTCGAGAGCGCCGAGGCCCTGCTCACCCCCGGAGAGGTCGCCCGCCTCTTCCGCGTGGACCCCAGACCGTCGCCCGCTGGGAAAAAGACGGCCGCCTCGCCTCGGTCAAAACCCTCGGCGGACACCGCCGCTACCCCCGCACCCAGCTCCACACCCTGCTCGACGCACGCCCCGACCACGGACGCCTCCTCCAGACCCTCCAAGAAGCCCGCGACCTGGCCACCGACACCGGAGCCCACACCACCGCCGCACACATCGACGACCTCATCACCACCCTGCACACACAGGACAAGAAGCTTCGGCGAACACCCGGCACATGACAGGCATGCCGCCCGCGTCCGCAGGAACCGCCCCGTGCGCCACCTCGGCGACGCACGGGGTTTCGGTCCTCGACCAGCGAGTTTGAGGCCCCCGCAGAAGGGCCGTTCCGCATGAGCACCACACCTGACGGGTACCGGCGGACCATGATCCTCTGCCCTACATGCGGCACCCCAGCCGTCCGAGTTCACCGCTCCCCCAGGTACTCGGCCCTGCCCGGCTCCGAACCGGCCGCGTTCTCCCACGCCCGCGCCCGGTACGAGCCGTGCGGCCACGAGGTGCCGGGCGCCGACGTCGCCACCGGGGAGGATCCCGTCGAAGCGGCCCCTGCCCGAAACGCTCCCTCCGAGGAGATCGCGCGGGTGGCGGAGGCCGGCGTCCCCGCGCTCGACCACCTGGTGCCGGACGGCATGAGGATCATCCGGCGGGCGGCGGGGTTCGTGCGCGGAGGCCCGGACCTGGACGCGGACCGGGTCCGCGCGGTGGCGTCCGCCTACGAGGACGAGGACGACCTCCCCGACCTGATCCTGTGGATGACCCCGGAGGAGGCCCGCACGGCGGGGTTCAGTCCGCCGCCCGAATCGGTGGAGTGCCTGGTACGGGTGTCGTGGAGCCCCGCCTCGGACGGCTGAGCCGCCCGGCGGCAAGCGGAACGGCCTGCCCTCGGGCCCCGGTCTCGCCGTGGCGGCGGGCCGGGACGGCGACCACCGGGGAGCGGACCGACGCGGCCCCCTCGCGACCGCGGTCAGGAGAGCGGTCGGCACCCCGCGCCCGTGGCGTCCGCACGGTCGGCCGACGGGGTGATCTCCTCGCAGGCGTACCTCGTGCCGACCTCCTCGGAGTGCATCTCCCCCGGGCTGGACTCCCCGTTGCTCTCGCAGTCCGTCCCCTCGGCCACGGCTCTCGCCTCGTCGAAGACGATCCGGGCGCAGGTGTGGATGGCCGCGGCGTGCGCGGACGCAGCCGGCGCGGCGCCGCACAGCAGGACGAGGGTCAGAGTGGTGGCGAAACGACGCATGACTACCTTCCGTTCCCTTTTATTACCCCAGGTAGTTGAACCTCTCCCGAATGGAGGAGCGCAAACAATCGGGAACGCCAGATCCGGAGGGCCGTGCCCCCGGAGCTCGGTCGGCAGACGATGCGCGGGGCCTGGTCACGGCATGGGGCGGCAGCCCCCGGACCGCCGCGGCCCGGGGACACCCCGCGCCTGACCGGGCGGAGGCCGGCGGCCGGACCCGGCCGTCCCGGAGCGCGAGACACGGCGGGGACGCGCTCCGCGTCCGGCGGGGCGGCCCGGCGAGGCAGTCGGGCCGCCGCCGGACCGCCGCCGGGCCTCCCCGCTCAGGCCCTCGCGCCCGGCCGCACCCCGTGCTCGCGGGCGACGGCCTCCTGCACCCTCCGGTCGGCGTCGAGGGCGCGGCAGACCTGTTCCAGGGTCGAATTCAGCTCCGCCAGTCCCGTACGGACGAGGGCGCGCGCCTCGGCGGTCACCGCGAGGTCGATGTGCACCTCCTCGTCCTCGCACTCCCGCAGGTGCCGTTGGGCGGCTTCGACCCGTACGGCGTCCCTGGCGTCGAAGGCCCTGACCAGCTCCCTGCGGGCGGAGGCGACCCGGGTCCGGGCCCACTGCTGGGCGGCGTCGAGATCAGCCAGCCGTGCCTGGTGCACGGTGCGCTCCGCGAAGACCACGGCGCTGGCTTCGTAGACGGCGCGCCACAGTGCTTGGGCCGTGGCGTGGAGTTCTTTCACGTGGGGTTCGGGCTGACGGTTGCTCATGTCCTTTTTCACGGGTCTCAGGCGGGTGTGGGGGATGCGGGGTTGCTCCGTTCCGGGAGAGGGACGACGGGGTGCGGCTCCGGGCGGGACGAGGGGTTGCGTCGGACCGCGGACAGGCCGCGGCACAGCACTCCATCGCCACTCAGAGTGATCGTCATATTACCAATTGGAGTAATGCCTGGGTAACGCGCACCCCAAGAAGGGCTGCGCCGAGCAGACGCACGGGAGCCAGGCCCCACGGGGAGCCCACCGCCCGGCCGCTCCCGCACTTGCAAAGCGGACCGCCAGTCCGTATGTTTTAAACGGACCCACGGTCCGAATACTTCGAGCGAGAGGGAGGACACCCGTGTCCGCACCGACTTCCCCGGCGGATCTCCACCGCCACGGCCTGCGGCTCCTGCTGGACAAGGACATCGCCGCATGGGTCGCCCTGTGGGCCGAGGACGGCCTCATGGAGTTCCCCTTCGCCCCCGGGGGATGGCCGAAGCGCCTGGAGGGCAGGGATGCCGTCGCCGCGTACATGAGCCGCTACCCGGACCACATCGACCTGCACGACTTCCCCGAGCTGCGGATCCACCTGACCGCCGAGCCCGAGACCGTCGTGGCCGAGATGCGCGGCGTCGGCCGACTGGTGGAGAGCGGGAGCCCCTTCGACATGACCTACATCGCCGTCGTGACGGTCCGGGACGGGCTCATCTCCTCCTACCGCGACTACTGGAACCCCCTCGCCGTCCTCGAAACCGGCGCCGACTTCACCGGGAGCAGCCGATGACCGCCACCTCCACCACCCTGGTCATCGGCGCCACCGGCACCACCGGCAGCCGCACCGCCGCCCGGCTGGCGGCCGCCGGACACCGCGTCAGGGCCGCGAGCCGCCGCGGCGCCCCGGTCCCCGGCGCGGAACCGGTCCGCTTCGACTGGTACGACCCCGCCACCCACGCCGCCGCGCTCGGCGGCGCCGACCGCGTCTACCTCGTCCCGCCCGTGGGCGACCCCGGTCCGGCGGCGGTCATGCTGCCGTTCCTCCGGCTGGCCCGCGCCTGCGGCGTGCGCCGCGCGGTGCTCCTCAGCTCCTCGGCCGTCCCCGAGGACGGCCCCGCGGTGGGACAGGTGCACCGCGCCCTGCCCGACCTGTTCGGGCAGTGGGCGGTGCTGCGGCCCTCGTGGTTCATGCAGAACTTCACCGGCACACACGTGCACGCCGCCGGCATCCGCGAGGAGGGCGTCATCCGGACCGCCACGGGCGACGGCAGGATCGGCTTCGTCGACGCCGAGGACATCGCGGCCGTCGCCGCCCGTGCCCTGACCGACGCACACGCCCCCGACACCGATCTCGTCCTCACCGGGCCGGAGGCGCTCAGCCACGACGACATCGCCGCGGCCGTCACCGGGGTCACCGGCCGGCCCGTGGAGCACCGCCGCCTGACCCGCGAGCAGATGCGCGACCTCCTCTCGGCGCAGATGCCGCCCGCGTTCGCCGCGTTGCTGGCCGACATGGACCACGCCATCTCCGAGGGGGCGGAGGACCGCGTCACCGACACCGTCCTGCACGTCACCGGACGGCCCCCGGGCTCCTTCCGCGCCCTCCTCGAACGGGAGGCGGAACGGCGCGGCTGAGACCGCGGACGCGGCGGACCGCCGGGCTCCCGCGCCCACCGCGTCGTCCGGCTCCCCGCCCTCGGGCAGCGTCACACGGCCCATCCGTTTGACAGCGTCATCCGTATGGGGGACCGTAGTTCAAGTGACACCGTCACATGAATTGTCCGCGGACGATGTCCGCGCGCGCCGCCCGCCCGGGCTGCCTACCGCCTCCGGAACAGCACCGGTGGGCGCGGGCGAACCGTGTGCGGCGCCGCGTCGGCCGGCTCGGGCGGGCAAGACCATCCGAACAGGAGACACGAACCCATGGCGCCTCCGCCCAACGACCTCCCCGACCTCACGGGCCGCACCATCGTCGTCACCGGGACGACCTCCGGCCTCGGCCTCGCCCTCTCCGGTGCGCTGGCGGGAGCCGGGGCCCGGCTCCTGATGACCGTTCGCGACGCCCGGCGCGGAGAGGCGGCCGTCGAGCGGGTGCGGGCAGGAATCGACGGCCCGGGATCGGCCGAGGCCGTTCTGCTCGACCTGGCCGACCTCGACTCGGTGCGCGCCGCCGCCGCGGACATCCGCGAACGCACCGGCGACCGGGTCGACGTGCTGGTCAACAACGCCGCCGTGTCGCTCGGACCGCACGAACGGACCCGCGACGGGTTCGAGCTGCAGATCGGGACCAACCACCTCGGTCCGGCCGCGCTGACCTGGCTGCTGATGCCCGCGCTGCGGTCGGCCGGGACCCCGGGGCGGCCCTCCCGGGTGGTGACGACGTCGAGCCTGGGACACCGCACCGGCGGACTCGACCTCACCGACCTGCACTGGGAGCGCCGGCGCTACTCGCCGACGCGCGCCTACGGGGCCTCCAAGCTCGCGAACCTGCTGTTCGCCGCCGAGCTCGACCGACGGCTGCGCCTCGCCGACGACCCCGTGCTGTCGGTCGCCGCCCACCCGGGACTGACGGCATCGGAGCTGCTGAACAACGCCCTCGCCCGCGGGGGCACGTGGAAGGACCGACTGTTCGTGCTGCCGGACCGCTACCTCTCCCAGCCGGTCGCCGCCGGGATCGGCCCCCAGCTGCTCGCGGCCACCGGCCCGGTCCCCGGCGGCAGCTACCTGGGCCCGACGGGGCCGTTCGAGACCCGCGGTCCGGCCGGTCCCGCCCGCCGGTCGGCGACCGCGCGGGACACCGTGCTCGCGAGCGGGCTGTGGCAGGCCACGGCCTCCGCCACCGGCATCGCCCCGGACCCCGACCCCGGTCCCACGGTCGGTGCGTGACGACGACTCGACCGGCCCCGCCGCACGCAGAGGGCTCGCGGTGGCGCCGCATCGGCTCTCCGCGGAGCCCATGCGCAGTGCCCGGGCCGCGCCGGACACGGAGCGCCCCTCCCGCGACGGCGCGCCACGGGAGGGCTCCGGCGCCGGACCCTCCGGGACCTCCGGGTCCCCGGGGGTCCGGCCTTCCGCTCCGCGGCGCTACTTGGGCCAGTAGAAGACGTCCGCGGTGGCCGACACGATCGTCGCGGCGGTGTCGCCCTGCTGGGCCAGGCGCACCCGCACCCGCCGCCCCTTGGCCAGGTTGCCCTTCCACGTGTAGGTGAAGTGGCCGTTCCCCCCTGCCTGCACGGGGCTGTCGACCGGCCGGTTGCGGGCGTACCGCCACCCGCCGTCGCCGTCCGGCTCGTACTCGGTGGCGCGGATCTGCACCTCCGCCCCGGCGGACAGGTCGCTGATGGTCACCCCCACGGAGAAGTCGTAGAGGGCGCCGTCCGGCTCGTTGACGCCGACGAGGCTGTACAGGCTGCCGGTGGAGGTGCCGCCGTGGTCGGCGTCGACCACGGTCTCGAACTCCAGCGACGTCCACTCGCCGGGGGTGAGGGTCTGGGCCCGGTCCTTCTCGAAGCGGCGGTGTCGGGGCATGTCGTCTTCCTCTCGGGGGCGGGGGAGGTCGCGGGCGTCCCGGCCGAGGTGCTGTCGTCCGGAGCGCGTCGGCACTCCCCGTGGGATACGGGTCGGGAGCGTGGCAGCGGTGGCCGGACGCCTCGCGGAAGGGGGAGGCGCCGGGTCGCGCCGGCCGTCGGCGGTGGCCGCGGACGGCGTCTGTGCGGAGCGGGGGTCACCGACCGCCGGGGGCAGGGGGCGGTACGTCGCGGAAGGGGTGTCCGCCGGGCCGGGCGGCCCGGGGCGGGGCGGACCCGCCCCTACGGAAAGTACCCGCGGGAGCACGCAACGAACACCCGTCGTCCGTCCGGTCCGCGGCGACGGGCAGGCCGCCGTCCCGGAGAAAGGGCGTCCCGGGGCTTCGCCGTCCCTGTTCCCGTCCCGGCCCCCGTGTCGCGAAGGGGCGGCCGTGGCCTTCACCCCCGTCCGCGGAACGGGATCCTCTACCCTGTGCTACTTTGTAGTGGTACCTAATGACACGTAGTACCAAGGAGAGGCCGGAGGGCTCCGCCATGGACGACCTGACGGAGATGCTGAAGGGCACGCTCGAGGGCTGTGTGCTGGAGATCATCGGCGGCGAGGAGACCTACGGCTACGCCATCACGCGGCGGCTGAACGAACTCGGCTTCGCCGACGTCGTCGAGGGGACGGTCTACACCATCCTCCTGCGCCTGGAGAGGAACGGGCTCGTCCAGGTGACCAAACGACCGTCCGGGATGGGGCCGCCGCGCAAGTTCTACGCGCTCAACGACGCGGGGCGCGCGGAACTCGCGACGTTCTGGGCGAAGTGGGAGTACCTCTCCTCACGCGTCGACGAGCTCAGGAAGGGTGGGAGATGAACCTCTGGGAGACCATGACGGGCAGCGACCTCACGAGGGAGTGGAAGGCGTTCGAGGTCCGGGCCGAGGCGTTGCCGGACGGCCACCGGGCGGCGTGGGAGCAGATCAAGGCCCACCTCTTCCCCTACTCGGACTTCACCGGCCGCAACCTGGTGCCGATCCTCGACAACGCCCTGGGGCTGCTCGAGGAGACGGCGGCGGACGGGCAGGACATCCATGACGTGCTGGGCGACGACATCGCGGGCTTCTGCGCGGCACTGGCCGGCGGAGAGGGGTCCCGGAACCACCGCGACCGGTGGCGCGAGCAGTTGAACCGCAACGTCGCAAGGAAACTGGGCAGGCTGGGAGGCTGACGTGGGCGTCCAGGACATCATCGAGGGCAAGAGGCAGTGGCGGGCGCACGTGGCGCGGGTCAAGGCGCTTCCGCCGGACTACCGGATCGTCTACAAGGAGATCCAGAGGTACTTCTTCAAGGTCGGACCGGTCGACCTGGCCGACGGCGACCTGCTTCCGGGGATCGTCGAGTTCTTCGAGGAGGGCGCCGCGGCCGGCAAGGGGGTCCTGGAACTCATCGGCGACGACGTCGCCGCCTTCTGCGACGACCTGGTCAAGGACTCGCGCACCTACGCGGACCTCTACCAGGAGTCCGTCGGCGAGGGGTCCGGCGCGGCCGGGCAGGGGGGCGGTCCCGGAGGGGGCCGCGGCTGAGCCCTCCACCGCGGCCCCGGACGGGTGCGGCAGCGGCCCTGCGGTCCCCGGGCGCGGGGACGGCGCAGGCCCCGCAGCGCGAACGCACGCACGGGAGCTCAGAGGGCACGGCGGGCGGGGACCGGACGGCCCGGGGCGGGGCGGGTGTGCCGGCCGGCCCCGGGCCCGGGGGCTCAGCCGAAGTGGTGCGCGGGCGCGGCGGGGACCTCCACCGGCAGCGCGAACACCGCGCCGTCGCCGGTCCCCGGGTCCGTGAGGCCCACGGTCGCGGAGGTGACCATGAGCACGGGCTCATCGTCCCCGACCACGCACACGCTGGTGGGCTGCGCGGCGGGGACCTCCACCACCCGGTCCAGCGTGCCGTCGGGCGCGTAGCGGTGCACGCGCCCCCCGCCCCAGACCGCGACCCACAGGTGCCCCTCGGCGTCGACCTGCATGCCGTCCGGGCTGCCCTCCCCGACGCGGGCCAGCACGGTCCGCTCCCCGGGCAGGCCCTCGGCGTCCAGTGCGTAGGCGTCGATGCGCCCCTCCGCGCTGTCGGCCAGGTACATCACCGAGCCGTCCGGGGCGAAGGCGGGGCCGTTGGGCACGGTGTAGCCGTCCAGGACGCGGGTGACCCCTCCGGCGGGGTCGGCCCGGTAGAGCGACCCGGCACCGGGGGTGCCGTCGTAGGCCATGGACCCCGCCCAGAACCGTCCGTGCGGGTCGCAGCAGCCGTCGTTCATGCGCATCGGCGTGGCCGCGCCGTCCTCGGGGCGGCCCAGCCACTCCACGGCGGCGGAACCGCCGCCGGTGCCCGTCAGCAGGGCGATGCCGGTGCCCGCCGCCGCCACGAGCGCGCCGGCGCGGTGCCGGACCGGGGCGACCGCGCCCAGGGGGACGTCGAGGGCCGCGAGTTCGTGGGCGGGCCCCGGGTCCCCGGGGGCCAGTCTCAGCAGGCGGCCCCGGAGGATGTCCACCATGAGCAGGTCGCCGCCGACCCAGCGCAGCCCCTCCCCGAGCTCGAAGCGGTCCTCGCTCCAGACACTGACCACCGGTTCCATCGGTCCCCCTACCATTCCGCGAAAGATCCGTCCTCGTGACTCCACACCGGCGGACGCCACCGGTGCCCCACCCGGTCGGCGCGGCGCACCGCGTCCTCGTCCACCTCCACTCCGAGCCCGGGGGCGTCCGTACGGTGGATGTTCCCGTCCGGGAAGGCGAAGACTCCGGCGTCCACGACGTAGTCGAGCATTTCGGCGTCCTTGTTGTAGTGGATGCCGATGCTCTGTTCCTGGATGAGGAAGTTGGGGGTGGCGAAGGCGACCTGGAGGCTGGCGGCCAGGGCGACCGGGCCCAGCGGGCAGTGCGGGGCGAGCACCGCGTCGAAGGTCTCGGCCAGGGAGGCGATGCGCCGCACCTCGGAGATGCCGCCGGCGTGGGACAGGTCGGGCTGGGCCACCGCGATCCCGGCCTGGAGCGCGGGCAGGAAGTCGGTCCTGCTGTACAGGCGCTCGCCCGTGGCGATCGGCACCGGGCTGCACCGGACGATGTCGGGGAGCAGGTGCCCGTACTCGGGCAGGAGCGGCTCCTCGGCGAACATGGGGCGCAGCGGCTCCAGCAGCGGCAGGACCCGGCGGGCGGTGGCGGCGTTGAACCGGCCGTGGAAGTCGACCGCCACGTCGCGGTCGGGCCCGAGGACGTCGCGCACCTGGGCCAGGCGGTCCACGATGGCGTCGATCTCGCGGACGGTGGCGGAGCGGCCCATGACGCCGGAGGCGTTCATCTTCACGGCGGTGAGGCCGGACTCCACCCGCGCGGAGACCGCGTCGGCCAGCTCCGCCGGGTCGTCGCCCCCGACCCAGCCGTAGACGCGCACCCGGTCGCGGACCGGGCCGCCCAGGAGCTGGTGGACGGGGACCCCCAGGCGCTTGCCCGCGATGTCCCACAGGGCCTGGTCGAGTCCGGCGACCGCGCTGGAGAGCACGGGGCCGCCCCGGTAGAACGCGGCCTTGGTCAGGCGCTGCCAGTGGTGCTCGACGGGTGTGGGGTCCTCGCCGATGAGGAGGTCGGACAGCTCCCCGACGGCGGCCCGCACGGTCTCGGCGCGGCCCTCCACCACCGGTTCGCCCCAGCCGACGACCCCGTCGTCGGTCTCGACGCGGCACAGCAGCCACCGGGGCGGGACGAGGAACGTCTCGATGCGGGTGATCCTCACTGGGGCTTCTCCAGATCGTCGTCGTGTGCGCCTTCTCCGGTGGCGCGGAGGAGGTCCTCCCTGGCCTGGTCGAGCAGGGAGCGCATGGCCTGCTCCGCCGCGGCCGGGTCGCCGGCCGCGACCGCCTCGGTGACGGCGGCGTGGCTGGGCACGGGGTCCTTGTGGGCTCCCCCGTGCACCAGGCGGTCGCGCTCGGAGAGCCCGGCCGCGAAGAAGACGTCCGTGCGTGTGTACAGCTCGTTGCGGGTGGCGGCCAGCAGGGCGCGGTGCCAGCGCAGGTCGGCGTCGGCCGCCGCCTCGGGGGTGGCCTCCCCGGACTCGGCCATGTCCGCCACGGCCGCGCGCAGCGCCGCGACGTCCTCCGCGGTCCCGCGCAGGGCGGCCAGGCGGGCGGCGGCCGGTTCGAGGGCCTCGCGGAGTTCGGCCAGGTTGCGGAAGAACACGTCCCCGGCGCCCGCCGCTATCTGCCACCTGACCACGTCGGGGTCGAGCAGGTTCCAGTCCGCGCGCGCCCGCACGAAGGTCCCCTTGCGCTGCCGGGAGCCGACCAGGCCCTTGGCGGCGAGGACCTTGATCGCCTCGCGGATCGCGGTGAGGCTGAGGTCGAGTTCGTCGCTGAGGGCGGCCAGGTCGATCGTCTCGCCCTCGGCGATCCGGCCGGAGAGCACGCGCTCCCCCAGCAACCGCACGGTCTGGCCGTGGACCCCGCGCCCCGAGTAGGCCGCCATCAGTTCCTCCCCTTCCGGTGCGTCACGACGACGCCTTGTAGATACTCCACCCTCCGTCGACCGGCAGGCTCACCCCGGTGACGTAGGAGGCCTCCGCGGAGGCGAGGAAGGAGATGGCGGAGGCGACCTCCGCGGGGTCGCCGAAGCGCCGGGCGGCGGTCTGGGCGACGCTCTCGCGCCGGTCCTCCTCGTCCACCCCGTCCCAGGCGGAGGTGAGGATGGGTCCGGGCAGGACGCAGTTCACGCGCACGCTCGGGCCGTACTCGACGGCGAGCTGCCTGGTCAGTGCGGTCAGGCCGCCCTTGGTGGTGGCGTAGGCGGGGCGGCCGGGCAGCCCGAACCAGGCGTGCACGGACGACGTGAGGACGACGCTGCCCCGCTGGGCGGTGAGGTCGTCCAGGCAGGCGCGCATCCCCAGGAACGCGCCGGTGAGGTTCACCGACAGCTGGCGCTCCCAGGAGGCGAGCGTGGTCTCGTGGGCCGGGGCGACCTCGACGGTGTAGGCGTTGGACACCAGGATCCCCACCGGGCCGAACTCCGAGCGGGCGGTCCCGACCAGGCGCGCCCAGTCGCCCTCGTCGGACACGTCGGCGCGGACGGCGACGGCCCGGCCCCCGGCCGCGCGCACGCGCTCGGCCGCCTCCTCCACACGGGGCGAGAGGTCGGCCAGCACCACCGCGGCGCCCTCGTCCGCCAGGCGGCGGGCGGTGGCCTCGCCGATGCCCTGGGCCGCGCCGGTGACCACGGCGGTGACCCCGTCGTGCCTGCTGTTCGTCATGTCACTCCTGGTCCGGGTGGTGGTCGTGGGTCCGCGCGCGGTCGGCGGACGCGGGCGTGCCGGGACCGTGGGCGGTTCCCGGCCGGGGTCCTGCGGGCTCCCCCGCCGGGGCGCCCCCGTCGTGTGTTCCCTCCCGCAGGGCCGTGAAGACCGCGGGAGGGGACGGGTCCGCGTCCGGCCCGGTCCCGGGGCCGGGCGGCTGCGACCAGTAGCCCTGCGGGGTCACCCCCAGGACGGGTCCGGCGGTCGTGCCGAAGCCGAACTCGACGGTGAGGGCGGTGCTCGCGCCCGGGGCGATGACGGTGAGCGGGCCCAGCGCCTCGCACTCGACCACCCTGTCGACGGGGCGCAGGCCGCCCAGGTGCTCCAGGGGCTGCTCGACGGGGTACTCCAGCCACACCTCGACCCGCGACCCCTCGTCGGGGTAGGCCGCGCCCTCGTCCACGGCGAAGCGCTGGGTGAGGGTGCCGGCCGCGCCCACGTGGGCCAGCCAGCCCGAGGCGGTGGGGAAGCCGACCTTGCCGACGACGTCCTGCGCGGGCACGCGCACCACCGAGGGGGTGTGCTCGGCGGTCGCGGGGTTGGCGTCGCCCGCGACCAGGGGCACGGTGTGCGGGCCCCCGCCGCGCACACCGACGTAGACCCCGTGGCCGAGCGCGTCCGCGGGCGTCCCGCCGTCCGCGCCGCCGGGTCCGTCGCCGCCGTCGATCTGGGTGACGTTCCACAGGGCCCACTCGCGCGGGACCCCGGAGGCGTTGACCGCCTCCAGCTCCAGGCGGTAGCCGGAGGCCCCCGGCTCCAGGGTCAGGCGCCGGACCAGGCGCAGCCCCGAGCGCGGGTCGTCGCCGCTGGTCATGGTGAGGGTGGCCGAGCCGTCCGGGGCCGTGGAGGTCTCGGCGGCGTAGGCCCCCGAGTCCAGGACCGGGTCGGGCGGTCCGGCCCACTGGCCGGGGCCGTCCCACCCCTGGGGCGCGGGCCACGTCTTGTCGCCGCCCACGTTGTGCCACGCGCTCATCGGCCCGCCGACCGGGCCGAGCACGACGCCCGGGAGCGGCTGGAGGTCCTCCCCCAGCAGGCGCGGGTTGCGGTACAGGTGCTCGCGCCCGAGGTGGCGGACGGACAGGATCCGCCCGCCCAGCGCGGGTGCGGCCGTCACCCTGAGCAGTCCGTTGTCGAGGACGACGAGCTCGTGCGCCCCGGAGGCGTCGCGCTCGACCGTGACGGCCCCGGTCACGACCGGTCCCCGTCCACCAGGACGACCTTGCCCCGGCTGCCGCCCGCGGCGAGCCGGTAGGCCTCGTCCGCGTCGGCCAGCGCGAAGCGGTCCGAGACCACGCGCTCGGGGCTCAGCCCCCACCGCACCAGGTTCTGCGCCAGCTCGGCCATGGCGGGCAGGGAGGTCACCCAGGACGCGTACAGGGTGAGCTGCTTGTGCAGCAGGGTGTCGGAGACCTCCGTCTCCAGGGTCCCGCCCTCGCCCACCAGGGACACGCGCCCCCACTCGGCGGCGTTCTCCAGCGCCAGGGAGCGGCCGGGGCGCGATCCGGAGCAGTCGATGACGGTGGCCGCGCCGCGTCCGCCGGTGGCGCGGCCGACCGTCTCGGCGGCCTCCTCGGGCGAGGCCAGGGCGTCGAAGACGCCGAGGCCGGCGGCCCAGTCGCGGCGCACCTGCGAGGGTTCGACGCCGATGACGCGGGCGGCGCCCATGCCGCGGCCGATCATGCCGGCGGCCAGCCCGACGGGGCCCAGTCCGACGACGAGGAGGTCGCCGTCGCCGTTGACCGCGATCCGGCGCAGCCCCTCGTAGGCGGTGCCGAACCCGCACGCGATGAGGGCCCCGTCCACGAACGACAGCTCGTCGGGGAGGGGCACGCAGGTGGACTCGTCGGCCAGCAGGTAGCGGGCGTGGCCGCCGTCGCGCTGCCACCCGTAGGCCGCGCGGGAGGGGTCGGTGCAGCTGATCATGAACCCGCGGCGGCAGTTGTCGCAGAGCCCGCAGCCGGCGATGTGGTAGACGATGACGCGGTCCCCGGCGCCGAAGCGGCGGCAGCCCGGGCCCGCCTGCACGACGGTGCCGGAGGGCTCGTGGCCGGCGACCACGCCGCGGTAGGCGGGGCCGTCGACGCCCCGGTGGGTCTTGTGCTCGTGGTAGATGAACCCGATGTCGCTGCCGCAGATGCCGGACGCGCCGACCCGCAGCAGGACCTGCCCGGGGCCGGGCTCGGGCACGGGCAGGGTGTCGACGACGGCGGTGGAGTCGCCGGGCAGGCGCACCCCGGGCATGGTGTCCGGGAGCGGTTCGGTGGTCGCGTTCATGGGTCTCCCCCGTTTCTTCGTGCGGACGGCGTACGGCCGGGGCGGCGTGGCGGGCCGCCCCGGCTCGGGTGGGGCGCCCGCGGGACCGTGCGGTCCCGCGGGCGCTCCGCTAGGTGAGTCTGTGGGCGGACTCGCGCCTGCTGATGATGACGTTGACGAGGACGGCCGCCACGATGATGAGGCCGCGCACCACGTCCTGGAAGAAAGAGTTGACCCCGAGCAGGACCAGCCCGTTGGCGATGACGGTGATGAAGATGACGCCGAGGAAGGTCCCGCCGAGCGAGCCGCGCCCGCCCGCCAGGGCGGTGCCGCCGATGACGACGGCGGCGATGACGTCGAACTCCAGCCCGGCGGCGGCGCCGCCGTTGCCCGACCCCAGGCGGGCCGCCATGAGCACGCCGGTGATGGCGGCGAGCAGGCCGGTCGTGGCGAACAGCGCGATCCGCACCCGGGAGACGTTGATCCCGGCGAGCCGGGCGGCAGCGGCGTTGCCGCCGGTGGCGAAGACGGAGCGGCCGTAGGCGGTGTAGCGGGAGACGTACGCGAAGACCGCGAACAGGACCAGCATGATCACCGCGGAGGTCGGCACGCCCAGGACCGATCCGCCCAGGACGTCGAACACGGCGCTCTCGGGGAGCGGGACGGGCAGGGCGTCGGTCATGTAGAGGGCGAGGCCGCCCAGGACGCTCCACAGTCCGAGCGTGGTGATGAACGAGGGGACGTTGAACCGGGCGCGCAGCCACCCGGCGAGGGCTCCCCACAGGACGCCCATCACGAGGGTGAGGACGATCGCCCCGCCCACGCCGATGTTCCACTCGGTGGCGCCCTTGGCGACGATGACGGACGCGAAGGCGACCGCCGGGCCGATGCTGATGTCGATCTCGCCGGCGACGATCACCAGGGTGACGCCCCAGGCGGCGATGCCGATCATCGCGGCGTTGCGCAGGAGTCCGAGCTGGTTGTCCAGGCTCAGGAACCCGGCGGCCGTGGAGCCGAGCACGACGTAGAGGAGCACGATGGCGGCCAGCAGGCCGATCTCGTTGAGACGGGGGCCGAAGCGGCCGATGAGGTCGCCGCGGGCGGAGACCGCCTCGCCGGTGACCTGGGTGGTGGTGGTCATAGTTCCTCGCCGTTCACGCCGCCATCGCGGCGGCCATGATGTTGTCCAGGGTGATGTCGTCGCCGGTGAACTCGCCTTCGAGGCGTCCGCCGCGCAGCGCGAGCACGCGGTCGCACACGAGGGGCAGCTCCTCCAGTTCGCTGGAGACGAAGACGACCGCCGCGCCCGTGGCGGCCAGTTCGCGCACGATGCGGTAGATCTGGGCCTTGGCCTCGACGTCCACGCCCCGCGTGGGCTCGTCCAGGAGCAGGATGCGGCTCCCGGCGTGCAGCCAGCGGCCGATGACGGCCTTCTGCTGGTTGCCGCCGCTGAGGTTGACGATCGGTGTGTCGGGGCGTGCGGCCTTGATGGAGAAGCGCTCGATGAGCCCGCCGCCGATGGCCGACACCCGGGAGGGCAGGACCGTGCCCGCCCTGGAGGCGCCGCCGAACCAGGTCATCACCATGTTCTCGGAGACGCCGAGGAGCGGGACGACGCCCTCGCCCTTGCGGTCCTCGGGCGTGATGCCGACGCCGAGGCGCTTCATGGTCCGCGGCGTGGGCCTGGCGACGGGCGTGCCCTCGACCTCGATCGTCCCGGTGGCGGGGGTGAAACCGGCCAGCGCGCGCAGGATCTCGGTGCGGCCGGAGCCCATCAGCCCGCCCAGGCCCAGGACCTCGCCGGGGTGGACGTCGAAGGAGACGTCGCCGACCTTGGGCGGGACGGACAGGCCCCGCACGGACAGCAGCGGGGTCCCGGAGCGGTCGACCTTACCGCCGGGCCTCTCCTGCTCCTGCTCGTCGTGGCCGAGCATGAGGGAGACGATCCGGGCGGTGGTGGCCCCCTTGACGGGGACGGTCTCCACGACGGTCCCGTCGCGCATGACCGTGACGGTGTCGGCGACGCGGCGGATCTCGTCCAGGCGGTGGCTGACGTAGATGACGCCGACGCCGCTCGCGGCGACGCGCGTGACCGCCTCCAGGACGATGTCGGCCTCGCCCGCGGCGAGGGCGCTGGTCGGCTCGTCCAGGATGAGCAGGCGGGGGCGCGAGCGCAGGGCGCGCGCGATCTCCACGAGCTGCTGCTGGGCGAGGGGCAGGTCGCCGGCCGCGGCGGCGGGGTCGATGTCGACGCCGAGTTCGGCGAAGGCCTCGCGGGCGCCGTTCCTGATGGCGGCGTGGTCGACGCGCCCGGCGGTGGTGGGCCACGTCCCGAGGTAGAGGTTCTCGGCGGCGGACAGCTGCGGGACCAGGCTGAGCTCCTGGTAGACGGTGCCCACGCCGAGCTCGGCGGCCCGGCGGACGCCGCCCTCCCCGAGGGGCGTGCCGTCGATCTCGACCTCGCCCGTGTCCGGGGTCTCCACCCCGGAGAGCATGCGGATGAGGGTGGACTTTCCGGCTCCGTTGCGGCCGAGCAGCGCGCGGACCTCTCCGGCGCGGACCTCGAAGTCGGCGCCGTCCAGGGCCCTGACCCCGGGGTAGGTCTTGGTGGCGGCCCGGGTGCGGGCCACGACCGGCGCGTCGGCCGCTACCGGGGAGGTGTCGCTCATGGGTGCTCCACTGGTGGGACGGGTGGGATGGCTGGGGTGCGGGTCGCCGGTCACGGGATGCCGTCCGGGTGCTCCTCCAGCCACCGGGAGCCGTCCTCCGGCGTGGTGTAGAGGTCGATGGGGGCGTTGGTGACGAACTCGCCGCCCTCCTCGCCCGCGATGATGTCCTCGACCGTCTGCCCGGCCATGCGGCCCACCGCGATACCGGAGATGTCGACGTTGGCCTTGAGGACCGTGTGGTCGGCCAGGGCGCGGGCGGCGTCGGTGGACATGTCGCTGCCGAAAACGACGACGTCGCCGTCGCGGCCCCTGCTGTTCACGGCGCGGACCGCGCCCATGGTGGCTCCGCCGGCCTCGCCGTAGAAGGCGTCGAGGTCGGGGTGGGCGGTGAGGACGCGCTCGCCCACGTCGACGGCCTCGTCGATGGTGGCGCCCTGCTGGTTGGCGACGATCTCGGCGTCCGGGAGGCGGTCGAAGAGCGCCTCCTCGAAGCCCTCGCGCCGCTGGACGCACACCTCGACGAACTCGCAGTTGAGGACGGCGATCTTGGGGTCGTCGACCTTCTCGGCCTCGAAGTGCTCCGCGGCGGCCTCGCCCAGCAGGCGGCCGAACTCGTGCGGGTCGCCGAGGATGTAGGAGGTGACGTACTCGCGGGCGGCCTCGTCCTCGATGCAGGTGTTGTAGCAGACGACGGGGATGCCGCTCTCGTGGGCCAGCCGCAGGGCGGGGATGGAGGCGGTGGCCGAGACCGGGGACAGGACGAGCACGTCGACGCCCGCGGAGGCGGTCACGTCCACGAAGGTGCTCTCCTCGGAGGCGTCGCCGCGGGCGTTGAGCTCGAGGAGCTGGAGTTCGCGCCCGGACTCCTCGGCGTGGTCCTGCATGCCCTGGCGGACCCCGGCGTAGTAGCCCTGGGCGTCCATGTAGACGACGCCGATGCGGCCGTCCTCGCCGAGTCTTCCTCCGGCGCACCCTGCGAGCGTCACCGCGCACACGGCTACCGCCAGTGCGGCGAGCGCGCGCCCGCGGAAGCGCCGCGGTCGTCTCTCCATGGGGGACCTCCCTGATATGTCAGCGCCCGCTCTCACCTGCGCGGACACCTCTGTGGCTCGCTGAGAGCATGCCACCGTGACGCAGGTAACGTCAAGAATAAATACTAATTAATTATTTTTTCCAGAAGTGGAGGCGACCAGAAGGAGACGGCAGCGTAACCCCGGGTGACGACGAGGAGCGCACTCCGGCCGGGAGGACACGCGGGCGGAGTGCCGTCGGGGCCGGGGATCCGGGCGCCGGGGGGCCGCGCGCTGGGCGTCGGAGGGCGCGGCCGCACCGGGGGCGGGCGGAAGGCGCCGGGCGCGCGGAGGCGCGGGGCGCGGGATCGCGGGGGAAGCACGGACCGGCCGGGAGGAGAGCGGCCTCCGCAGGGGCGGAGCGTGCGCCCGGTCAGTCCCCGGCGAGGTCGGGGTGGGTGCCGGATCCGTCCAACAGGTCGGCGACCTTCCGGGCGCGCCCCTCGGCGAGCGCCCGCCCGAACGCCTCCTCCCCCAGGGCCGCGCGGGCACGCGCGGCGGCGCGGTCCACGTCGGAGCGCTCGGCCGCAGGCCGGGGCGTCCCGGCGCCCTCCCGGGCGGCCTCGGCCGTGCCGAGCAGGCGGGCGGCGGCCCCGTGGCGCCCGGCCAGGGTGTGGGCGCCCGCCACCCCTTCGAGGGCGAGCGCCAGCGCGCGCGGGTCGGCGTTGCGGCGGGCCTGCTCCAGCCCCTCCCTGTGCAGGCGCAGAGCCTCGGCGGCGTCTCCCCGCTGCTCCGCCGCGAACCCGAGTTCGGCCAGGGCGAGCGCGGCGCCGGGCGCCCAGCCCACCCGCAGGGACCACGCGGCCATCGGGCGCACGTACCTCTCGGCCTCGTCCCACCGTCCCCGACGGCGGGCTCCCAGGCCGAGCCCCAGCCGGGCGTACTGCTCCCCCGCCACGTCGCCCTGGCCCCGGACCATCTCCAGGGCGCGCAGGTGGAGCCGGTCGGCGCGGGCGTGGTCGCCCTCCAGCAGGGCGATCCGGCCCAGCCCGGCCACGGCGCCGGCCGCCTCGGACCACAGCCCCAGCTCCTCCGCCATCTCCAGCGCCGCCGCGCGGTCGCGGGCGGCTTCGGCGTACTCGCCCCGGACCTCGGCGCGGACCGCCAGCGTGACCAGGGTGTTCATCTGGCCCCAGCGGTCCTCCAGTTCGCGGAAGAGCCCCAGGGCCTCCCGTGCCCGGCCCTCCACCGCGTCCAGGTCGCCGCGTCCGAGGGCGTGCGAGGCCCGGGCCGCGAGGGCCGCGGCCACGCCCCAGCGGTCGCCGCGTTCCCGGAAGACCGGCAGGGCCCGGGCCACCAGCTCCTCGCTGGCCTCCTGGTCGCCCCTGCTGTAGAGGACGAAGCCGATCATCCAGGCCGCGCGGGCCCGTTCGAGGGCGGCGTCCCCGTCGGGAGCGCCGTCGAAGGCCTCCAGTACCTCCCCTGCCCTGCGGACGTGGTTTTCCCCGGTATCGGCGAGGATCGCGAACACCACCGCGGTCGACTCCGCCATGGCGACCCCCGCGGCGGCTCCGCCGCGGCCTGCGGACAGGGCCAGTGTGATGGCCCGGAGCCCGTCTCGGTAGCGTCCCCGCAGGTACCGGTACCAGGCGGGGGCGACGGCCAGGCGCAGGGCGAGTTCGGCTTCCCCCCGCGCCGCCGCCTCCTCCAGGGCGGCGCCCAGGTTGCCCGCCTCGGCGTCCAGCGCCCGCAGCCCCTCCGCCTGGCCGGGGCCGAAGAGCGTCGCGGCGCACCGCTCCGCCACACCGGTGAAGTGGACGGCGTGCCGGCGGCGCACCTCCTCGGCCTCCCCCGCCCCGGACAGGCGCTCGCACGCGTAGTCGGCGATGGTTTCCAGGAGCCGAAGTCGGCGCCCGGCGGGCGGGGCGTCCTCGGCGACGACCAGGGACCGGTCGACCAGGCGGGAGAGCAGGTCCAGGACGTCGGACGGGTCGATCCCGTTCCCGGAGCAGACGGCCTCGACGTCCGCGGGCGAGCATCCGCCGCTGAACACGGCCAGACGGCGCAGCAGGACGCGCTCGTCGTGTTCGAGCAGGTCCCAGCTCCAGTCGATCATGGCGCGCAGCGTCCTCTGCCGCGGCGGCAGGTGGCGCCGGGCCGTGGACAGGAGGCGGAACCGGTCGTCCAGCCGGCAGAGCACACCGGTGACGCCGAGGGTGCGCACGCGCGTGGCGGCGAGTTCGAGGGCGAGGGGGATGCCGTCCAGGCGCCGGCACAGGAGGGCGACGTCGGCGGCGTTGTCCGCGGTGAGGGCGAAGCCGGGCGAGGAGGCCGCCGCGCGTTCCGCGAAGAGCCGCACGGCCCCGGCCTCCCCCACCCGCCCGGGGTCTGCGCCGACCGGTGGCACGGCCAGGGGTTCGACGGCGTGGACGACCTCCCCCTCGACGCCGAGGGGCTCGCGGCCGGTGGCGAGCACCCGGAGGCCGGGAACACGGCCCAGGAGGTCGGTGACCAGGTCGGCGACCTCCTCCACCACGTGCTCGCAGTTGTCCAGGACCAGGAGGAGTTCGTGGTCGTCCAGGACGGCGGCCAGCCGGTCCGCGTCGTCGTCGCGGTCGTCGCGCAGGCCGAGCGCGCGGACGAGGGCCGCGGCGGGGCCCGGGCCGGCGGTGCGCGTACCGGACGGGCGCTGCGCGGCCAGGCCGACCATGACCGCTCCGTCCCGGTGTTCCCCGGCCAGGTCGTGCGCGAGCGCGGTGGCCAGCCGTGTCTTGCCCACCCCGCCGACCCCGGTGAGCGTCACCAGGCGACCGGCGGCGAGCAGGGCGCGCACCCGGGCGGCGTCCCGGTCACGGCCGAGGAGGGGTGTGAGCGGCTGCGGCGGCAGGAGCCGGAGCGGTGTCCGACGTCCCGCCGCGGACGGGGCGGGGGACGCCGCCGGCGCCGGGGCGTCGGGGGCCGGGGCACCGCCCGTGGCTGCGGGCTCCTGCCGGAGGATGCGGCCGTGCAGCTCCGCCACCTCCGGGCCCGGGTCAACGCCCAGCTCCTCCCGCAGCCGTGCGGCCAGCGCGGTGTGGACGGCCAGGGCCTCCGCCTGGCGCCCGCCCTCGTACAGGGCGCGCATGCGCGCCGCGACCAGGCCCTCGCGCAGCGGGTGGGCGGCGGCCGGCCCGGCCAGGCCGTCCAGCGCCCGGCGGTGCTCTCCCAGGTCGAGGCGGGCGAGGGCCTGCTCCTCCAGGGCGGCCAGCCTCAGCTCCTCCCAGCGGGCCGCGACCGGCGCGGTGAACCCCTCGTCGGCCATGTCGGCGTAGGCGGGCCCGCGCCACAGGTCGAGCGCCTCGTCCAGGAGCCGGAGCCGTGCGCGCGTCTCCCCCTGCCGCCGGGCGGCCTCCACCAGGCCCAGGAAGCGGTCCGCGTCCACGGCGTCGGCGGGTGCGTCGAGCAGGTAGCCGGGTTCACGGTGGCGGACCAGGTCGCGGGCCCCGGGCTCGGCGGCCTCCAGCGCCCGGCGCAGCGCCCACACCTTGCGCTGCAGCGCGCGCCCGGGGGCGGCGGGCGGCGCCTCCCCCTCCCACAGCCGCTCGACGAGCGCGTCCACCGGCACGGGCCGCCCCCGGTGCGCGAGCAGCACGGCGAGCAGGACACGGGCCTTGCGTTCGGGGATCCCGACGGCCCCGCCCTCCCCGGTCCAGACCGTGACGGGGCCCAGCACACCAAAGCGCATGGGGTCACCGTAGCCGAGCGGGCCGACGACACGACCGGCCCCGCCGAGGAGTCGGCGGGGCCGGTCGTCCAGGTGTCCCCCGGTCAGGCCTGGGGGGTCTGGCCGCCGAAGAGAACGGCGGGGATGACGTGGGACACGACCCCGAGGCCGGCGTGGTCGTTGGCGGCGGCGGGGGCGATCGCGGCCCCCACCAGGGCGGCGGACAGGGCCAGGGTTGCCAGGACACGACTCATGGGACTCCTCCTGCGGAGACGACTGTTGTCACTCAGAGTAACAAGACGGGTCCCCGGAGTCGCGCAGGCGCCCACGACGAGCAGGGGAGGCGTGCCGCGCGGGAACCGGCGCCCCCTCCGCGCCCGCCGGCCCGTCCGCGCCCGCCACCGGGGAGCGTGAGGGGGTGGTGCGGCCGACAGCGGCCGTGGGCGGACCGGAGCGGACCGGGTGCGGACCGAGTGCGGTGCGGGGCCGGACCGAGGGCGGGGTGGCCGAGTGTGGGGGCACGGCAGACCGACACCGGACAGCACAGGAGGTGGGCCATCATGCCCCGCACCACGGACGGCCCTGACACGAGGAGCAGCGCCGACACCCACGGGAACCCGGACACCGCACCCGTCCGGGTGGCCGTCATCGTCGGCAGCACCCGCGAGGGCCGGTTCTGCCCGACCGCGGCGGACTGGTTCGCCGGCCGCGCCGAGACGCACGCGGGAGTCGAGGTCGACGTGGTCGACCTGGCCGCGGCCCGCCTGCCCGACACCCTGGTCGAGAGCTCCCCCCTTCCGGCCGAGGTCGGGGCCCTGGCCCCGCGCATCGCCGCCGCCGACGCGTTCGTCGTGGTCACGCCCGAGTACAACCACAGCTTCCCGGCGCCCCTGAAGACGGCCGTCGACTGGTTCTTCGACGAGTGGCGGGCCAAGCCGGTCGGGTTCGTCTCCTACGGCGGCGTCTCGGGCGGCCTGCGCGCCGTGGAGCAGCTGCGGCTGGTCTTCGCCGAGCTCCAGGCCACCACGGTCCGCAGCACGGTGTGCTTCCCGAACTTCTGGGACCGCTTCGACGCGGACGGCGGCTGGCCGCGCTCCCCCGAGGGGGCGGAGGAGGCCGCCGCCGACATGCTCGCCCAGCTCACCTGGTGGGCGCACGCCCTGCGCGCCCACCGCGGGCGCGTCCCCTACCCGGCCTGAGCCGTCCCGTCCGCCCCACCCACCCACCCACCGGAGAGAAGGGTTCCATGACCGTCGAGACACCACAGCGGCGCGCCACCTGGCGGGAGTGGCTGGGGCTGGCGATCCTCACCCTCCCGATCTTCATGATGGCCAACGACGTGTCGGTGCTGTACCTGGCGATGCCCGCGATCGGGGCCGACCTGCTGCCGTCCGCCTCGCAGTCGCTGTGGATCCTGCACGTGGGCGAGCTGCTGGGCGCGGGGTTCGTCCTGACGCTGGGGCGCCTGGGCGACCGCGTGGGGCGCAGGCGCCTGCTGCTGACCGGCCTGGCCGTCTACGGGGCGGCGTCGGCCGCGGCCGCGTTCTCCCCCGACGCCTGGACGCTGATCGCCGCCCGGGCCCTGCTGGGCCTGGCCGCGGCGACCCTGGCCCCCTCCGCGCTGTCGCTGCTGCGGCAGATGTTCACCGACCCCCGGCAGTTCTCGCTCGCGGTGGCGCTGAACCTGAGCGCGTTCTCGGTCGGGATGGCCCTGGGACCGCCGCTGGGCGGGGTGCTGCTGGAGTTCTTCCCGTGGGGTGCGCTGTTCCTGGTCAACGTGCCCATCGCCCTCCTCGCGCTGGCGGCCCTGCCGCTCCTGCTGCCCGAGTACCGCGACCCGGCCGCGGGACGGCTCGACCCGGCCAGCGTCCTGCTCTCGGCGGGCGCGCTCGTCCTGGCGGTCTTCGGGCTCCAGGAGATCGCGGCGAGGGGGCCGCAGCCCCCGTTCCTGGCGGCCGTGGGGGCGGGCCTGGTGCTGGGGTGGCTCTTCCTGCGCCGCCAGCGCCGGACGGACGACCCGCTCCTGGACCCGGGCATGTTCGCCGCACGCGGGTTCGGCGTCGCCGTGTGCCTGGGCCTGCTGATGCTGTTCGTGGCGGGCGGCCCGAACCTCTTCCTCGTGCAGTTCCTCCAGTCGGTCCTCGGGGTCTCCCCGGGGGCGGTGGGGCTGCTGCTGGTCCTGCCCGCCGCGGCGGGCCTGGCGGGCACCGTCCTCACCCCCGCGTTCCTCCGGTGGGGCAGCGTCGGGCAGGTGCTGGCGGCCTCGATGCCCGTCGCCCTGGCCGGCCTGGCGGTGATGGCGGTCGCGGCCGGCCAGGGCTCGCTGTGGGGGCTGGTCGCCGGGACCTCCCTGCTGTCCCTGGGCGGAGGGCCGGCGCTGACGCTGGGCAGTCAGGTGGCGCTGTCCGCCGTCCCGCTGGAGCAGACGGCGTCGGCCTCGGCCGTGAACGACGTGGCCGCCGGGATGGGGCAGACATTGAGTCTGGCCCTGCTGGGTAGCGTGGGACTGGCGGTGTACCGGACCACGCTGGCCGGGGCCTGGCCCGCGGGCGTTCCCGGGAGCGCCGACGGGGCGGCCGGCGACAGCGTGGGCGCCGCCATGGGGATCGCCGGAGACCTCGGCGGGGCCGCGGGGACGGCCCTCGCCGAGGCGGCCGGGGCCGCCCTGGAGGCCGCGCTGCGGACGAGTTCCGTGATCGCCGCGGCGGTGCTGGTGGTCCCGATGGCGGCTGTGTCGGCACTGCTGTGGCGGCACCGGATCTGAGGAGGGGACCGATCGTCGCGCATCCGCCGGAAGGGCGCCGGGCACGGCCGGAGGGCCGGTGGCCGCGGGCCCCGACGGCCCGGCCACACCGGAGGACACTGACGCCCGATTCAGGGTCATTCACGTAGAGTTACCGAGCAACTACTTGGCGATGGCACGCCACCACACGCACGGGGGACGAGACGAGATGACACACGACTTTCCCGACGACCGCGGCAGCGACCCCGGGTCCTTCGACGAGTTCCTGGCCCGGTTCCTCGGGGCCCGGGGCCCGGTCCGCCGCGTGGATCTGTCCAAGCTGATGAGCGTCGAGGCCCAGGAGGTGGCCGACGCCGCGGTGCGCCGCGCCCTGGAGGCCGGCGGCGCCGACGTGGACACGGTCCACCTGCTGTGGTCCCTGCTGCGCCACCAGCCCACGCGCGAGCTGATGGGCCGCACCGACGCCAACACCGACCAGCTCACCGCGGTGATCGACCAGGCGGTGGCGCAGGCGCCCCGGACGGTGCGCGGATCGGCCAGGCTCACCCCGTCCGCCAAGAGGGCCCTGCTGGACGCGCTCCAGATCGCACGGGCCACCGGCAGTTCCAGCATCACGCCCGAGCACCTGCTGTTCGCCCTGGCGGTCAACCCCGACAGCCCGGTGAGCCAGCTCATGCGCGACTCCGGGATCACGCCGCCCGCGCTGCAGAAGGCCGCGGGCCCCGTGCCCGCCGCCGACCGGGGCGAGGAGGAGCCCTCGGCCACGCCCACCCTGGACGAGTACGGCACCGACATGACGGCGCTGGCCCGCGAGGGGCGCCTGGACCCGGTCGTGGGCCGCGACGACGAGGTCGAGCAGTGCATCGAGGTGCTCGCCCGGCGCCGCAAGAACAACCCGGTGCTCATCGGCGACCCCGGCGTGGGCAAGACCGCGATCGCCGAGGGCATCGCCCAGCGCATCTTCGACGACGACGTCCCCGAGACCCTGCGCGGACGCCGCCTGGTCCAGCTCGACCTGGCCGGGATCGTGGCGGGCACGCGCTACCGGGGCGACTTCGAGGAGCGCCTGACC
Organism: Nocardiopsis tropica; assembly: GCF_042660575.1. Classification (NCBI taxonomy): domain Bacteria; kingdom Bacillati; phylum Actinomycetota; class Actinomycetes; order Streptosporangiales; family Nocardiopsidaceae; genus Nocardiopsis; species Nocardiopsis tropica. Next base: position 74,608 of record NZ_JBHSUF010000009.1, on the reverse strand, counting down.
GCGATCGTGGACGAGATCCGCGCGCAGTCCGAGGGCCTGCTCATCTTCATCGACGAGATCCACACGATCGTGGGCGCTGGGGCCGCCGAGGGGTCGATGAACGCCGGGAACATGCTCAAGCCCGCGCTCGCCCGCGGCGAGCTGCACGTCATCGGCGCGACCACGGTGGACGAGTACCGCAAGAACATCGAGAAGGACGCCGCGCTCGAACGCCGCTTCCAGCCGATCCAGGTGCCCGAGCCGTCGGTGGAGGACACCGTCGAGATCCTGCGCGGCCTGCGCGACCGCTACGAGGCCCACCACCAGGTGCGGTTCAGCGACGAGAGCCTGGTCGCGGCGGCCGAGCTGTCGGACCGCTACGTCACCGACCGGTTCCTGCCGGACAAGGCCATCGACCTGGTCGACCAGGCGGGCGCCCGGGTGCGGCTGCGGCTGAAGACCTCCAGCTCCTCCCTGCGGGACCTGGAGAAGAGGCTCAAGGAGCTGGAGGAGCAGAAGGACAGGGCGGTCCAGGAGGAGGACTACGAGCGGGCGTCGGCGGTGCGCGACGAGATCTCCGCCGCCCGGAGCTCGATCCACCAGGCCCGCGGCACCGGCTCCGCGGTGCCGGAGGTGACCGGCGACGACATCGCCGACGTGGTCTCCCGCAGCACCGGCATCCCGGTCTCCCAGCTCACCCAGGAGGAGCGGGACCGGTTGGTCAACCTGGAGGAGGTGCTGCACACGCGGGTGATCGGCCAGAACGAGGCGGTCACGGCGGTCTCCGAGGCGATCCGCCGCTCCAGGGCCGGGCTGGGCGACCCCGACCGGCCGGTGGGCAGCTTCCTGTTCCTGGGGCCGACCGGCGTGGGCAAGACGGAGCTGGCCCGGGCGCTGGCCGAGGCCCTGTTCGGGTCCGAGGACGCCATGGTGCGCATCGACATGAGCGAGTTCCAGGAGCGGCACACCACCAGCCGCCTGACCGGCGCGCCTCCCGGGTTCGTCGGCTACGAGGAGGCGGGCCAGCTCACCGAGGCGGTGCGCCGCAACCCCTACTCCGTGCTCCTGCTGGACGAGATCGAGAAGGCGCACCCGGACGTGTTCAACCTGCTGCTGCAGCTGTTGGACGACGGACGGCTGACCGACGGCCAGGGACGGACGGTGGACTTCCGCAACACTGTGGTCGTCATGACCAGCAACCTGGGGTCGGAGGCGATCACCGGCGGCGGCCCGATGGGTTTCACCGCCGACGGCCAGATGGACCCCGACACCGAGCAGCGGGTGATGCGGCGGCTGCGCGAGGAGTTCCGGCCCGAGTTCGTCAACCGGATCGACGAGGTCATCGTCTTCAAGCAGCTCGGGAACGAGGAGCTGGCCCAGATCACCCGGCTCATGCTGGAGAGCCTCGAACAGCGGCTCAGGGCGAAGGACATCACGGTGCGGTTCACCGACGAGGCGGTCGCGTGGCTGGCCGAGCAGGGGTACCAGCCCGCGTACGGCGCCCGGCCGCTGGCGCGCACGATCCAGCGCACCGTCGGCAACCGCCTCTCGCGCATGGTGCTGGACGGGCAGGTCGTCCCGGGCGACCGGGTGATCGTGGACGCGGGCGACGACGGGGACCTGCGGATCTCCACCGCCCCCGCCTTCTGAGGCGGGCCGGGACGGCCGGAGGGGCGCGCCGCGGTCGCGGCGCGCCCCCGCGTGCCCGGAGCCCCCGGCGGGAGGCGGCGCACCCTTCTCCCGGTGCGCCCCCTCACCGCCCGGGGCGGTCCCCGCCGCGTTCGGCGGCCTCCCCGGCAGGGGGCCGCCGCGCGGCGGGGGTCAGGCGGCGCCGCTCTCCCGGATCCGGTCGCGGATCCACTCGCCCGCGGGCTTGAGGGAGTCGGTGCCGGTCCAGGGCCCTCCGGCGGCGCAGGTGCCGGTCTCGAAGACCGCGCCGGAGCGGAAGTCGTCGGAGAAGTTCCAGTTCACCCAGCTGATCTGCTCCTCCTCCATGAGGTCGAGGTAGGCCTGGGCCGACGCGAAGTCGTTGGGGCCGTCGCCCGTGGCCTGCTGGGTGCCGAACTCGGTGACGAACAGCGGGAGCTCCTGGGCGGCGGCCCGGAACGCCTCCCGGTAGGAGCCGTGGGTGGCGGCGTAGAAGTGGAAGACGTACATGATGTTGTCGGCGTCGACCGGGTCGGCGGTGATCTCGGTGTGGTCCGAGCCCTCGGACATGCCCAGGGAGGACCAGGCGCGGGTGCCGACGAGCACGACGGCCTCGGGGTCCTCGGCGCGGATGACCGGGATGATCTCCTCGGCGTAGCCCTTGATCGCGTCCCAGGAGACCCCGTTGGGCTCGTTGGCGATCTCGTACAGGACGTTGTCCTTGTCGGCGTGCACCGAGGCGATCTCGGAGAAGAAGGTGCGGGCGCGCTCGGTGTTGTGGTTGGGGTCGCCGGGGGTGAGCATGTGCCAGTCGACGATGACGTACATGCCGCGGGCGGTGGCCTCCTCGATCAGCTCGTGGACCCGGTCGGTGAACCCGCGCGGGTCGGTCTCGTAGCCGTCCTCCTGGATGTACATGGACACGCGCAGCACGTCGGCGTTCCAGTCGTGGGCGAGCGCGTCCAGCGATCCGTCGGTGAGGCAGTCGCTGTACCACTGGAGGCCGTGCGAGCTCATCCCGGTGAGCTGGACGGGGTCGCCGTTGCTGTCGCAGAGCTTGACGCCGCAGACGGTGAGCTGCCCGTGGGTGTCCGCGGGGCCCGCGGAGGTCTCGGGGCCGGAGGGCGCCCGGGTCTGCCCGGTCGAGGCCAGGGCCGCCCCCGTGGGGCCGTGCGCCCCCGCGAGGACGAGGAGCGCCACGGCGAGCAGGAGCGCTCCCACGAGCGCGGCGCCGGCGGGGGTCCGGCGTGTGCGGGCGGGGGACGGGGGGTGGTGCGCCACGGGCTTCCTCCAGCGGGGTGGCGGCCCGGCGCGGTCCGGGGGAGGACGTCGCACCGAACCGGAAGGAGTCTTTTCTTTTCTCGCAACCTAGACTTCGGTCACGGAGCGGTCAATCCCCCTTACGCGACGAATACGCACCCTTCCCGTGCGCCCCACCGCCCGGGCCCGCCGCGCTCCCCGCGACCGGCCGCGGCGGCGGACCGCGGACAGCGCGGAGCCCGCGGGCGCGCCGGGAGCGGCGCGTCCGCGGGCTCGACCCCTCCCGGGACCGGCCCGTCCTCAGGCGGGTTCGGGCTCGGGTTCCGGGCCGGGCGGCTCGGGCGTGGGCGCGGGCCCCGGGGGCTCCGGCAGCGGATCCGGCGGGGACGGGGGGTCCGGCATCGGGGTCGGGGGGAACGGGTCCGGCGGCATCGGCGGCATCGGGTCCGGGTAGCGCGCGGCAGGGGCCGGAGTGCCGTCACGGGTGCGTGCGTTCATGTCTCCTCCTCACTGGTCGTCCTTGCGGGCCCGGCGCGCGGGCGGGCCGCCCGCGCGCCGGGCCGGCTCAGCCCCCGGCCCTGAGCCGGGGCAGGATCTCCTTCCGGTAGAACTCGAAGAAGCCCTCCTGGTCGTCGCCGACCTGGCAGACGTACACCTCGTCCACCCCGGACTCCAGGTACGGCCTGATCGCGGCGAGGTGCGCCTCGGGGTCGGGCCCGCAGGTCACCTGCTCCGCCGCCATCTGCTCCGTGACCAGCCCCTCGGTGAGCTGCCGGAAGTGGCGGGGCAGGGGGAGGATCTGGGCCGCCTCCCCCTGCAGGGCCTCGTTGGGCCACCGCTCGTGGACCAGGCGCCGGGCCCGGGCCTCGTCGCGGTCCCAGCAGACCTTGAGCCCGCCCTGGACGGGTTTGCCCGCACCCCCCTCGGAGCGGAACCTCTCGACGGTCTCCGGGCTGGGGGCGACCTGGATCAGGCCGTCCGCCTCCCGCGCGGCCAGCGCGGTCGCCTTGGGGCCGAACGCGGACATGTAGACCTTCGGCGGCTCCTCGGGCAGCGTGTACAGGCGCGCGGTGTCCACGTCGTAGTACTCGCCCCGGTGGGTGACGAGCTTGCCCGTCCAGAGCTTGCGCATCACCTCGACGGCCTCCTCCAGCATGGCGATGCGCTGGGCGGCGGGCGGCCAGGGCAGTCCGAGGATGTGCTCGTTGAGCGCCTCCCCCGTGCCGACCCCCAGCGTGAACCCGCCCCTGACCAGGGCCGCCGAGGTGGCGGCGGCGTGCGCCACCACCGCCGGGTGCATGCGCGTGGTCGGGCAGGTCACCGCCGTGGTGACCGGCAGCGACGTGGCCTGGCCGATCGCGCCGACGACCGACCACACGAACGGGCTCTCCCCCTGGGAGTCCAGCCACGGGTGGAAGTGGTCGGAGATCCACAGTGCGTCGAACCCGGCCTCCTCGGCCCCCTGCGCCTGGCGGACCAGGCTCGCGGGACCGTGTTCCTCGCTGGCGAGAAAGTATCCGAAACGCGTCACGTCGCCATCCCCCGATCGCCGTCGCGGCGGGCCGGGCCCGAGCGCCGTCTGCGGCACGGGCCCGCACCCGGCCGCCTACTCCCGTTTCTGGTTGAGTCTCCTGGTCGCGCGCTCGTTGAGCGCGGTGGGCGCCTTGAGCGCCTGGTTGACGAGGCCGTGGTCGGCCTCCCTGCCGGGCCGCTCCTCGACATGCTCGGGCGGGGCGGGCAGGAGCCGCGCCATGATCCCCATGGTTCGCTGGACGAGGGCCGGGGAGAGCCCGCGGGCGACGATGACCGCGCGGGCCAGCGGGGTGAGCACGAGGTGGCTGCGGCCCCGGGCGGTCGCCTCGGCGATCCGGGCGGCCGCGCGCTCGCCGCTCACCGAGACCAGCGGAAGGCCCGCGCCCAGGGAGAACCACGAGTACTCGCGCTCGGGGTCGCCGGTGAACACCGCGGCCTTGTGGGACCCGGTGCGCATGAGCCCGGGCACCACCGTGGTGACCTTCACGCCCCGGCCCGCCACCTCGGCGCCCAGCCCCTCGGAGAGGGCGACCTCGGCGAACTTGGCGCACGAGTAGGGCAGCAGGTGCGGGACGCTGAGGTGGCCCCCGATCGAGGTGATGGTGACGAGGCGTCCCCCGGTCCTCTCCAGCGGGCCGAGCGCGGCACGGGAGATGTGCAGGGGCGCCCAGAACATCGTCTCCATGGCGTCGCGGAAGTGGTCCTCGGTCAGCACCGACTGCGGCCCGACCTGGATGATGCCCGCGTTGTTGACGACGATGTCGAGGCGGCCGAAGCGCGCCGCCGCCTCCTCGACCATCCTCTCGGCCTGCCCGGCGTCGCGGACGTCGCACCGGACGCCGTGCGCCGTGACCCCCCTGCGCACCAGGTCGGCGACGGCGCGGTCGAGCTCGTCGCGGTCGCGCGCGCACACGACGACGGACGCGCCGCGGGAGCCGAACTCCCGGGCCATCTGGAGGCCGAGCCCGCGGGACCCGCCGGTGACCAGCACGACGCGTCCGGTCAGGAGCGTGGTGCGGTTCCGGCTCACGGCGGCGGCGGTCAGGCCGACCGCGGCCCCGGCCACCGCCCACGGCACGACCCCCGCGCGGCGGCGCGGCCGGGGCTCGTGCCCGCTCCGGAGCCGGGACACCGCCCACCGGGTTCCGGCCAGGGCCAGGACGGGCTTCCAGCGGATCACCGGGCCCTCCCCCCGGGGTCGCCGGTCTCCGTGGGTGTACGTGGCACCACCGTCATGTCACTCCCCGTGTTCGCTGTACGCCGGTCGGGGGATGTGGGTATACGGCTACCCGCCGCCCGTCGGACGAAAACCGCAGGTGGGAACCCATGGGAAAAACCGGGCTCCCGCCTTGCGGGCGCGGGTGCGGGCCCGGGGGCGCCCCCGCGTCCCCCGGACCCGGGCCTCTCGCGACCGCCTACTGGTTGCCGGGCTGGTAGTCGCCCTTGGGCTTGGCGGGCTGGGCGGGCACGCCGTGCGGCGGCGGGCTCGCCTGGGGCGCGACCGTGTCCGTGTTCACGGGAGACCCCCCGGCGGCCGGCCCCGGCCGCTCCGGCTGGAACTGCTGCGACCCCCCGGACGGCTCGGCGCCCTCCTCCAGGCCGTGGAGCCGGTTCTTGAGGATCTCCAGTACGCCGGTCCGGTCGGCGTGGGCCTCCTCGTAGGCGATGAGCCGTCGCATCTGCTCCGCGTCCAGCGATCGGACCCTGTGCTGGAGCGTGGCGATCGGCAGTCCCTCGTAGCCCTCGATCGGGGGTGTGTCCTCGTTCACCGCGTTCACTCCCCTTCTGCTCGACGATGGGGTGTAGGGGTTCGGCTACCCGGGCCGGGGCGCGTGAAACCGGCGGGAGGGCCGCGGAAAGGCGCCGGAGGACGGGGACGGGCGGGCCCCCGACCTGGGGAAGCGGCGCCCGGGGCGGGACGGGGCGCCCCCTCGTGGAGGGGCCCTTACGGGCCGCGGCGTGCGCCGCGGCCCGGCCTGTCAGCGCAGCACGAACTCCCCCCGCGGACCGCGCAGGACCGCCTCCAAGAGCGGCGCGGGACCGGTCGCGACCTCCAGGTCCGCGCCCAGGGCCCGCAGTGCCGGCTCCAGCGAGCCGGGGTCGGGGTGCTCCGCGCGCAGGGAGACCAGTTCGAGGGCGGGCAGGTCGCCCAGACCGGGCTGCGGGGTCCGCCCCCAGTCGATGAGGAACGGCACCGGTGCGGGATAGGCCGGCAGTTCGCGTCTGGCGAGCAGCCAGCGCAGGACCGTTCCCCCGGGGGTGGCGCGCGACCACGGTTCGATCCCTCCGGGGTCGTGCCCGACCGCGCGGGCCCGCCCCACCGCCGCCTCCAGGCCGCCGTCCACGCGGACCGCGAAGGCGGCGAGGCGGGGCCCCTCCAGGCCGGCGATGCCGAACACGCGGACCGGGCCGGGGTCGTCGCGCTCGGGGTCGGGCCCGATGATCTCCAGGTAGTACGGCGCGCGGGCCCCGTCCACGGTCAGCGCGACGAGCGCGTTCGCCGTCCCGACCGGGTGGGAGCCGCCGCGCGCGGGGGCCACGCCGGTGCGCGCCTCGAACGCGGCCGCTCCCCCGGCCAGGTCGGGCACGGTGTACACGAGGTGGTCGAGCGTGGGTGGAAAGCTCATCCGCTGGTCCTTCGTCGTCGTCGGCCGGACGTTCCGGCCCCCAAGGACACCACGGCCCGCGGGAACGGGGTGCGGGCGGCACCGGGATGTGCGCGGTCGACACGGTCCCGTGCCCGCCGGGCCGCCCGCGGGCGGGGCGCCGCCCGCGCGGTACCGGGCCGACTGCGCTCCCCGCACACCGAAGACCGGCCCCGCCTCCGGGGAGGCGGGGCCGACCGTCATCGGGACGGCCCGGCCGGGAAGCCTCCGCTCCGGCACGGGCGCGCCCCCGGTGTCACCTGGCGCCGCTGCGGACGCTGGAGACCCCGGCGCCCTTGGGACCGGCGGTGTAGGTCACCTTCTCGTAGGAGACCCTGCCGTCGTCGGTGACCACACTGCGGACCACGGTGATACTGGCCCCCTTCGGCCCGGCGAAGGCGTCCTGGCTGTGGAATCGGGCGTCGGCCGAGGCCACCGCGGGCGCGCCCAGGGCGATGCCCAGGGCGAGGGCGGTCGTGACCAGGGCGCGGGACGAACGAAGCATCGTTCCTGCCAATCATGTTCTGAGACGGAAAAAGGCTCCGGCGCGGCGCTCTCTCGTCGCCGCGCCGGAGTTCACCCGGGTCCGGCCGCGGGCCCGAGGGCCCGCGGCCGGGGCGCCCTAGCCGGCAGCGCTGACCACGCCGCCCTCGGAGGCTCCGTGGGGGCCGGCCTCGTTCCACTTCTTGATGTAGAAGCTGCCGCCCTTGCCGCCCTTGCCGCCCTTGCCGTCCTCGTGGTCGCTCCCGTGGCCGCTCGTGGCCCCGGCGATGACGCCCGCCTGGGAGGCCCCGTGGGGGCCGGCCTCGCTCATGCCGGCAGCGAAGAAGCTGTCCGCCATGGCCGCCGCCGGGGCGCCGAAGGCGAGGGCGGGGGCCACGATGGCGGCGAAGGCGAGGCGGGTCACGGTCTTGCGGTTCATACGAGTTCCCTCTCGTTGTGGCCTGGCGCTCCGACATGTCGGCGGAGCGTCGCAGGAGCCGGATGCGAGGGCCGGATTCGGTGAACGGCCCCCGCGGAATAGATGTCCACGACGCCCGCCTCGTAACCGTATGCACTCACAAAATCACTCAAAGTAGTCTTGGGGGCGTTTTGGCGTCTCTTGGCCCGCGCGGACGCGCTGCGCGCTTGCCTCGGACCCGCTCGCGGACACCCGTCCGCCGGCGTTCGAGCCGCACCGGCGCCACCACGGCCCCGGGCCGGCCCTCCCGGACGGCGCCGGACCCGCCACGCGGGGGGCGCTCGCGCCCGGACCCGCGTCCGCGCTGTAGCCTCCGCACGCCGGACGAGCGGCGTCCGGCCACGAGAACGGGGAATGACCCATGACCTACGTCGCCGCCCCCACGCGGTACGACTCCATGCCCTACCGGCGGGTGGGGCGCAGCGGTCTGCGCCTGCCCGCCCTCTCCCTGGGCCTGTGGCACAACTTCGGACACGACCGCGACCTCGCTCGGCAGAAGGAGATCGTGCTGCGGGCGTTCGACCTGGGCGTGACCCACTTCGACCTCGCCAACAACTACGGACCGCCGCCGGGGGCCGCCGAGGAGAACTTCGGCCGGATCCTCGCCGGGGACCTGGGCCGGTACCGGGACGAGATCGTCGTCTCCACCAAGGCCGGGTACCTGATGTGGCCCGGCCCGTACGGCGAGTGGGGCTCGCGCAAGTCCGTGCTGGCCAGCCTGGACCAGAGCCTGGGACGCATGGGCCTGGACCACGTGGACGTGTTCTACTCCCACCGCCCCGACCCGGACACGCCCCTGGAGGAGACCATGGGCGCGCTCGACACGGCGGTGCGCCAGGGCAAGGCCCTGTACGCGGGGGTGTCCAACTACTCCCCCGGGCAGACCCGCGAGGCCGCCGCGATCCTGCGGGACCTGGGCACGCCGATGCTGATCCACCAGCCGTCGTACTCGATGTTCAACCGGTGGGTGGAGGACGGCCTGCTCGACGTGCTGGACGAGGTGGGCGCCGGTTCGATCGCCTACTCCCCGCTCGCCCAGGGCCTGCTGACCGACCGGTACCTGAACGGCGTCCCGGAGGGCTCGCGCGCCGCCGGGAGCAGTCCGTTCCTCAACGCCGAGGGGGTCACCGGGGACGTCCTGGAGCGGGTGCGCGCCCTCGACGCGATCGCCGGGCGGCGGGACCAGACGCTGGCGCAGACGGCGCTGGCGTGGGTGCTGCGCGGCGGGCGGGTGACGTCGGCGGTGATCGGCGCGAGCAGCATCGGACAGCTGGAGGACAACGTGGCCGCGGTCGGGAACCTGGACTTCGACGCCTCCGAACTGGCCGAGATCGACCGGTACGCAACCGCCGTCTGAAGAGCGCCTCGTCACATTTCGGGTTTGTAACGGTTCACACGGGTAGGCGCACCACCAGCATCATTTCCCTGATGAGAAAAGGTGGTGCGCCCCGTGAAGAACGTCTTCGTCGTCGGACTGGACGAGCGGAACCACGAGATCCTGCGCCGGACCCCCACCGGACGCGACTGCCGTTTCCACCAGCTGCTGAGCCTGGACGAGCTCCAGACCGGCGAGGTCGACATCGACCAGCTGATCGACAAGGCCGAGAAGGTCCTCGACGACTTCCCCGACACCGTCGACGCCATCTGCGGCTACTGGGACTTCCCCGTGACACTGCTCGTGCCGATCCTGTGCGAGCGCCGCGGCCTCCCCTCCGCGAGCCTGGAGTCGGTGGTCAAGTGCGAGCACAAGTACTGGAGCCGCCTGGAGCAGCGCAAGGTCATCGACGAGTACCCGCCCTTCGCCCTCGTCGAGCTGAACGGCGACCCCACGGTGCCGGACCCTCCCGGCTACCCCATGTGGCTCAAGCCCGTGAAGTCGGCCTCCTCCGAGCTCGCCTTCCACGTGCTCGACGAGAAGGACTTCGGCGAGGCGGTCTCCGAACTGCGCGAGGGCATCGACCGCATCGGCCGCCCCTTCGAGCAGATCCTCTCCCGGGTGGACCTGCCCCCGGAGATCTCGGAGGTGGGCGGACGCACCTGTCTGGCCGAGGGGGCCCTGCACGGCGTGCAGGCCGCCGTCGAGGGCTTCGTGTACCGGGGCGACGTCGTCGTCTACGCGTCCCTCGACTCGGTCGACTACCCCGGCAGCCCCGCCTTCCTGCGCCACCAGTACCCCTCGGGGCTCTCCGAGGAGGTCCGCGGGCGCATGGCCGACGTCTCCGAGCGGGTCATCCGCCAGGTCGGGCTGGACAACTCCACGTTCAGCGTCGAGTTCTTCTACGACCCCGTCGAGGACGGCCTCAACCTCCTGGAGGTCAACCCCCGGCACTCCCAGTCCCACGCCGAGCTGTTCGAGCTGGTGGACGGGGTCTCCAACCACGAGCGCATGCTGCTGCTGAGCCTGGGCAGGGACCCCCGGATGACCGCCGAGGCCCGGGGCGAGTTCGCCGTGGCGGCGGAGTGGTACCACCGGCGCTTCGGCGACGACGGCGTCCCCGTGCGCGTGCCCACCGAGGAGGAGGTGGCGGAGCTGGAGCGCTCCCTGCCGGGTGTGAGCATCGAGATCGTTCCGGAGGAGGGCCGGCGGCTCTCCGACATGGGCGCCCAGGACAGCTACACCTACGAACTCGCCAAGATCGCCATCGGCGCCGAGGACGAGACCGCGATGCGCGCCAAGTACGAGCGCTGCGTCGAGGCGCTGAGGTTCGAGTTCGCGGAAGAGGACATGACGCCCGGGCGGGGCACCGACCAGGGCACCGATCGCTGAGGAGGACCGTACATGCACGTGGTGAGTTCCCTGCCGCACGCGGTCCGCTCCGACGAGCACTTCTGGATCCCCATGTCGGACGGGGTCCGGCTGGCCGCGAGGATGTGGCGTCCCACCTCCTCCGACGCGACCCCGGTACCGGCGGTCCTGGAGTACATCCCCTACCGCAGGCGCGACCTGACGGCCGTGCGCGACTCCCAGCACCACCCCTACATCGCGGGGCACGGCTACGCCTGCGTCCGCGTCGACCTGAGGGGCACGGGCGACTCGGAGGGGGTGCTCGTCGACGAGTACCTCGAACGCGAGCAGCAGGACGCGGAGGAGGTCCTGGCCTGGCTGGCCGACCAGCCCTGGTGCGACGGCAGCACGAGCATGCTGGGTCTGTCCTGGGGCGGGTTCGCCGCCCTCCAGGTCGCGGCCCGGCAGCCGCCGAGCCTGGGCACGATCGTGATCAGCTCCTTCACCGACGACCGGTACGGCGACGACTTCCACTACATGGGCGGGTGCCTGCTCTCGGACAACCTGGCGGAGGCCGGGACCATGTTCGCGTTCGGCACCTGCCCGCCCGACCCCGCCGTCGTGGGGGAGAGCTGGCGCGACATGTGGCGCGAGCGCCTGGAGGCCACCGAGCCGTGGGTCCTGGAGTGGCTGCGGCACCAGCGCCGCGACGACTACTGGCGGCACGCCTCGGTGTGCGACGACTACACGGACGTGCGCTGCCCGGTCCTCGCCTCCAGCGGGTGGGCCGACGGCTACTCCAACGCCGTCCTGCGCGTCCTGGAGAACCTGGACGTGCCCAGCCGCGGCCTGATCGGCCCCTGGTCGCACCGCTACCCGCACATGGGCGTGCCTGGCCCCGCCATCGGCTACCTCCAGGAGGTCGTGCGCTGGCTGGACCACTGGCTCAAGGGCGAGGAGAACGGCGTCGACGAGGGCCCCTCCCTGTGGGCGTGGATGCAGGACAGCGTTCCGCCGTCCACCTCCTACCAGGAGCGCCCCGGCCGGTGGGTGCGCGAGGACTCGTGGCCCTCCCCCGGCATCGAGCGGACCGGGCTGCCGCTGGCCAGGTACCGCATCGGCAGCCCCGGGGAGAAGGTCAGCGCCGAGTCGCTGACCCTGCGGTCGCCGCTGACCACCGGGCAGTTCGCCGGCAAGTGGGCCTCGTACAACGCCCCGCCGGACCTGCCCTACGACCAGCGCGAGGAGGACGGCGGCTCCCTGGTCTTCGACAGCGACGTCCTCACCGAGGACGTCGAGATCCTCGGTGAGGCAGAGGTCGAACTCGAGCTCTCCGTCACCGAGCCGGTGGCCATGGTCGCCGCCCGCCTGTGCGACGTGGCGCCCGACGGCAGCGCCACCCGCGTGACCTTCGGCCTGCTCAACCTCACCCACCGGGACGGCCACGAGACGCCGCGGGCGATGGAGCCGGGTGAGCGCTGCCGGGTGAAGGTCACCCTCAACGGCGTCGCCCAGGTCTTCCCGGCGGGCCACCGCATACGGCTGTCGCTGTCCACGTCGTACTGGCCCCTGGCCTGGCCGCCGCCGCGCCCGGTGCTGATGACCGTCCACCCCGGGGGGAGCGCGCTGCACCTGCCGGTGCGGCCCGTGCCCGAGGACGAGGAACTGCACCCGCAGCCCTTCGGCGAGCCCGAGGGGACACCGCAGATCGAGACCACGCGGCGGGAGACCCCGGACCACCGCTGGAGCGTCCAGCGGGACATGGTCGACACCCGCTCGTCCCTGGAGATCGTCAAGGACGGAGGGATCCTCCACTTCGAGGACATCGACCTGGACGTCGGACGGCGGGCCTACGAGCTGTACGAGTCGGTGGCGGACGACTTCACGTCCGCCCGGGGCCGGTCCACGTGGACGATGCGGTTCGCCCGCGGGGACTGGAGCACCCGTACCGAGACCCATACCTCCCTTGAGTGCACCGAGACGGAGTTCCGGGTATACGCGACCCTGGACGCGTTCGAGGGGGACGAGCGGATCTTCTCCAGGGAGTGGAGCGAGAGCGTGCCCAGGGACCACATCTGACGGGGATCCGGGTCCGGAACGAGGGGAGGGCCATGACGCCGGGGAGCGACCGCGCGGAAACTCACACCGCAGGGGGCGAAGTGACAGGGTCAGGGGGCTCGCGGGACCGCGGCACCGGGGAGGACACGCAGGGCGGCGCCGGAACGGCGCAGGCACTCGCGGCAGAGGCGGGGACGGCGAAGGGCGCCGTCGAAGCGGAGTTGGACGGCCCTGACGCCGCCGAGACCGCGCGCGTCCTGTCGACGGTGCTGCTCCCCACCCTGGCGCGGGGCGTGCTCGTACGGCGCCCCCTGATGGAGGGCCTGGTCAGCGCACTGGAGGCGGACCGGGGGATCGTCTCCACCCTGCGAGGCCTGCGCGAGAGGCACGGCGACGGGCCGCTGCCGCTGCGCCTGGCCGGCAGGGACGCCGCCCTGGTGCTGGCCGCCGACGACGTGAGGACGCTGCTGGAGGGCACCCCGGACCCGTTCTCGTCCGGCGGGCGCGAGAAGCGCGGCGCGCTGTCGCACTTCGAGCCGCACGCGGTCCTGGTCTCCGAACCCGAGGAGCGGCCACACCGGCGGACCTCCAACGAGCAGGCCCTGGCCACCGGCCGCGTACTCCACCCCGACGGGGACGTGATCGCGGCCCAGGCCGACGAGGAGGCGCGGGCCCTGCTGGCCGCGCTGGGGGACGGCGGCGTCCTCGACTGGAACCGGTTCTCCGCGTCCTTCGACGCGCTGGCCCGGCGGGTGGTGTTCGGCGCCTCCGCGGCGGGGGACGTCCGGACCACCGAACTGCTGCGCCGGCTGAGGGCCCGGGGCAACTGGTCGTACGCGGCGCCGGTGCACCGAAAGGTGAGGGCGGAGTTCCTCGACCGGGTGGGCCGCGCCGTCGACCGGGCCGAGCCCGGCAGCCTCGCTGCGGGCCTGTCCCGGGAGGCCGGGTCCCACCCGGAGGACCAGGCGGCCCACTGGCTGTTCGCGTTCGACGCCGCGGCGATCGCCGCGTTCCGCTCCCTGGCGCTCCTGACGTCGTACAGCCCGGGGGCGCACGCGGCCCGGGAGGAGATCCAGGAGACCGGGGGGCTGGACCTGCCGCTGCTGCGCGCGACGGTGCTGGAGTCCGTACGGCTGTGGCCGACGACGCTGGCGGTGCTGCGGGAGAGCAACCGCGAGACCGTGTGGCGGGACCGCGTGTTCCCCGCCGGGACGGCGTTCGTGGTCATGAGCGCCTACTTCCACCGCGACTCTTCTCGCCTGCCGTACGCCGACGAGTTCGCGCCGGAGGTGTGGATCGACGGCCGGGCCGAGGAGGACCCGGGGATCCTGCCCTTCAGCTACGGCCCGGCCGGGTGCGCGGGGCGCGAGGTGGTGCCGCTGACCCTGTCGCTGTTCCTGCGCTCCCTGGTGCGGGACCGCGACCTCACCCGTGTCGACGCGCGCGGCCCGCTCCCCGCGTCGGGCCTCCCCGCCTCGCTGAACCACTTCGCCCTGCGCTTCACCCTGCCCGGACGCGGCGCCTGAGCCGACGACGAACCCGGACGGGGCCCCTCCTCACCCGGTTCCGAGCACGACCGAGACCGAACCCGCCCGGGCGCCGAGCCCGGGCGGACCACTGAGGAGGGGCCATGAGCACCGTCGGACAGATCCTGTACACCCACCCGGAGGACCCCGAGGGGGTCGGCGCGAAGATCACCGCGTGCGTCGAGGCCTGCGGGGAGTGCGCGCAGGTGTGCACGGTGTGCGCGGACGCCTGCCTGGGCGAGGAGACGGTGGCCGACCTGGTCGCCTGTGTCCGCACCGACCTGGACTGCGCGGACATGTGCGCCGTGACCGGCCGCGCGGTCTCCCGCCGGACCGGCGAGGAGGACGACGTCCTGCGGCTCCTGCTGGAGGCCTGCGCGGAGGCGTGCCGCAAGTGCGCCGAGGAGTGCGAGAGGCACGCCGGGGAGCACGAGCACTGCCGCCTGTGCGCGGAGGCGTGCCGCCGCTGCGAGCAGGCGTGCCGGGAGCTGCTGGCCGCTATCTGAGGCCGCGGGGGCGCCGACGGAAGGGGAGGCGATGGACGGGCCGATGCCGACAGGGGTGGCCGTGGTCGCGGTGGTCGCGGCCCTGCCGGTCGTGGTGTTCTTCTTCGTGCTGTGGGTCATCCGCTGGGACACGATCCGCAAGCAGCGGGCCGTACGCTCGCCCGACTACTGGAAGGAGCGGCCGGACGGCCGGCGCTACCCGACCGGTTGGGGCGAGTCCCGGGAAGGGGGTCCTCCGGAGGAGGGCGGCGGGGCCGACGCCCCGCCGGGGAGCGGCCCGCCGGGACGGGACCCGGGTGAGGGCGGGGAGCCGCCGGAAGGGTCCGGGGGGACGGAAGGACCTGGGGGTTCCGGGCGCGGAGGCGGGCCGGAAGGCCCCGGGGGACCCGGCCGGGAGGGCGGACCGCCGGAGCGGTAGTGGCCTACACGCGGGGCCGGGGCCGGGGCCGCCGGGTCAAGGCACGGGGGGCCGCGCGGACACCGGTCCGCGCGGCCCTGCGCCGTGTCAAACGCGGTCGGCGGGGAACCCGCCGGTGGCGACCGGGCCCCAGCGCCTCGGGGTGATCCGGACCAGGGCCTTGCCCTGCCGGCGCATCGCCTCGCGGTACTCGTCCCAGTCCGGGTGCTCGCCGGAGATCACCCGGAAGTACTCGACCAGGGGCTCCACCGCCTCCTCCCCGTCGATGACCTCGGCGTCGCCGTCGATCTGGACCCACGGGCCGTCGAAGTCCTCGGAGAGCACCACGATGCTCACCTTCGGGTCGCGGCCGGCGTTGCGGGCCTTGGCGCGCTCGGGGTAGGTGGAGACCACGATGCGGCCCTCGGTGTCGACCCCGCAGGTGACCGGCGAGGCCTGGGGGCCGCCGTCGGCCCGGCGGGTGATGAGGAGCCCCCGGTGGCGGGGGCGGGCGAACTCCAGCAGACCGTCGAGGTCGACCTTGGTGTTGGTGGCGATCGAAGGGCTCATCTTCTCGCTTTCGCTGCTCAGGGTGTCCGCGTTCCGCTCACGAACCGGGTCAGCCTAGTGCTCCGCCCAGGGGCGAACCAGGCCCTGGCAGACCGTGTCACGGACCGGGCGGGGCCTGGTGCGGCCGAACGCCCTGCCGGGGCCGGTCCCGCACGCGCCAGTCCCGGCCCATCCGGTCGACCAGCTCCCCCGCCGCCTTGCGGAGCGGGCTGCCGCGCAGCCACACCAGCTGCACCGGCATGGCCAGGCCGTTCCTGAGGTTCTCGAACTCCATCACGCGCACCGCCCCGGCCGCGGCCCTGGCCCGCACGACCGGCAGCGGCAGGTTGGCCCAGCCGACCCCGCGCTCCACCAGGCCGAGCGCGGTCTCCACCGAGTTCGCGCGCCAGTAGGCGTCCGAGACGACCAGCCGACGCTCCGTCAGCTGCCGCTCCAGGCTGGACACCACGATCTGGCGCGCCCCGGCCAGGTCCTCCAGGCGCCGCAGGTCGGCGGGGATCCCGAAGGTCTCCACGGAGGCGGACGCCACCGCCACGAACGTCTCCTCCGCCACGTTGAGGAACACCTCCTCCCGGTCGTTGCGGGTGCGGGCGAACATCAGCGCCAGGTCCACGGTTCCGGAGTGCAGCTGCTCCCGGACGTCGTCCTGCGGGGCGTCGGCGATCTCGACGGAGAGCAGGGGGTGGCGCGCCGCGATCTCCGCCACCGCGTCCAGGAGCGGCCGGTGGTCGACCCCCGCCGACACCCCGACCGTGAGCGTGCTCTCCAGGTCGTCGGAGAGCTCGACCGCGTGGGCCTGGAGCAGGCGCAGCCTGCTCGCGACCAGCCGGGCGTGCGGCACGAGGGCCTGCGCCCGCGCGGTGGGCACCGGCTCGCGCCGTGAGCGGTCGAACAGCGGATAGCCGAGTTCGGCCTCGATGTTGGCGATGCCCATGCTCACCGCCGAGGGGACCCGCTTCAGCGCGCGTGCGGCGGCCGAGAAGGAGCCGTGGTCGACCACGGCGAGGAAGAGGTCGATGTTGTCGCTGGAGAGGCCCACGTTCTGTCAACCGATCTGAAAGAAGCTGACTTTTTCCATCACCGTAGCTGACGTTAGCGTCGGACCCTGTTGCATCCGGAAGATCCCGAAAAGAGTGCGAAGTGCAAGGTCTGAAGCGCAAGCTGGTGTACGTGGGCGGCTACGAGGTCATCGGCTTCGCCGTGGGCACCGCCGTGATGACGGCCCTGACGGGAAGCGGCCCGGGGACGACGGCCCCGCTCGCGATCATGATCGCCACCGTGGCGGCGCTGTGGAACATGGCCTTCAACTACCTGTTCGAGGCGTGGGAGCGCCGACAGGTCAGCCGCGAGCGCACGGTGAGGCGCAGAATCCTGCACGCGGTCGCGTTCCAGCTGACGCTGGTGTGCTACCTGATCCCGCTCATCGCGTGGTGGCTGGACATCAGCCTGGTCCAGGCGTTCCTGCTGGACCTGGTGTTCATCGTCTACATCCCGTTCTACACGTTCGGCTACAACTGGGCCTTCGACAAGATCTTCGGGTTGCCGTCCTCGGCAATCGCGGAGCCTGTTCCGGGGGCTCCCGTCCAGGAGTCCGTGCCCTCCTCGGAACGCTCCTGAGGGCGACCGGGGTGGTCGCCATCCCCACAAGGTGCGGGGAGCAAGCTCAGGACGACCAGGACGAAGCCGCAGTGAAGGGTCCATCCCCGCCTGCGCGGGGAGCAGCACGAGCGGGTCTTGCCAGGGCATTCCCATGGGGGTTCATCCCCGCACGTGCGGGGAGCAGCGGGCTCTCTCCTAAATGGATGCGTTGTCCGGGGGTCCACCCCCGCGTGCGCGGGGATCAGGGCACCGTATGGGCCGAGCCGCCCGACGGCCGAGGTCCATCCCCGCGTGCGCAGGGAGCAGCGGTCGGCGGGGAAGTGCTGGTTCAGAAGCGTGGGTCCATCCCCGCATGCGCGGGGAGCAGGCACAGGTGGACAAGCTGCTCGCCGGCTTCAAAGGTCCATCCCCGCGCGTGCGGGGAGCAGATCTTCTTCAAGTACGGAATCGACCGCTCCTCGGGTCCATCCCCGCGTGCGCGAGGAGCACCACAACGTGCGCGATGAGGCGTTCCTCCGCCTGGGTCCATCCCCGCCTGCGCAGGGAGCACTCGCGTAGCTTCCGCTTGAGGCGTTGCTCGGAGGGTCCATCCCCGCGTGCGCGGGGAGCAGCCCCTACAGGGCCCCCCGAAGCCGCGCCCGCGGGGTCCATCCCCGCGTGCGCGGGGAGCAGACTCAGCGGAAGCTGATCATAGACCAGGCGAAGGGTCCATCCCCGCGTGCGCGGGGAGCAGGGCTTCGTCAACCTCCTGGCGAAGGATGACCGAGGTCCATCCCCGCGTGCGCGGGGAGCAGGGCGACGCGGGCGATATCGCGGGTGTTCATGGGGGTCCATCCCCGCGTGCGCGGGGAGCAGGTCGGCCGTCGTGGCGGTCGGTGCGGATCACCGGGTCCATCCCCGCGTGCGCGGGGAGCAGTGTATGACCGTCCTGATGCGCCACTCCGGCCCGGGTCCATCCCCGCGTGCGCGGGGAGCAGGGCGAGACGGTCGTTCGCTGGGACGGGCCCGCGGGTCCATCCCCGCGTGCGCGGGGAGCAGGGCCTCGGCTCCTGTCGGTGCCCTGGCGGATAAGGTCCATCCCCGCGTGCGTGGGGAGCACTCGTCGGGCAGCTTGGAGGGGTCCTGCGAGAAGGGTCCATCCCCGCGTGCGCGGGGAGCACGCCAGCGGAGGGCAGATCGACGCCGCCGACCAGGGTCCATCCCCGCGTGCGCGGGGAGCACACGGTGTCCTGCCACAGCGGGTAGTCGGGGGCGGGTCCATCCCCGCGTGCGCGGGGAGCACCCGGACATGTGTGTTACGGGGTGCGCAATAGTGGGTCCATCCCCGCGTGCGCGGGGAGCACCGGTTCGTCGCCACCGATGAGCTGTGGGAGAAGGGTCCATCCCCGCGTGCGCGGGGAGCACGGTCATGCCCGCGTCGGTCCGAGCCTTCTTCAGGGTCCATCCCCGCGTGCGCGGGGAGCACAGGCCCTGTGGGGCAACGGCTACCTGCAGAAGGGGTCCATCCCCGCGTGCGCGGGGAGCACCGCGCCCTCGACGCCCACCAGGCCCAAGCCGAGGGTCCATCCCCGCGTGCGCGGGGAGCACCGTGTGTTGTCCGGTCGCGGGCCGTGCGCGGCGGGTCCATCCCCGCGTGCGCGGGGAGCACTCTCGTCCGGCTGGACGAGGCGGCCCTCGAGGGGGGTCCATCCCCGCGTGCGCGGGGAGCACGACCGTCCGAGCGGGGAGCCGCGGAGGATCCTGGGTCCATCCCCGCGTGCGCGGGGAGCACAGTCAACGACCTGGCAACTTACCAGTGGCAAGCGACCGATTTTCCAACTTCTCGAGAAACAGACACCGGACCCACAACGCTCATACCGGACACAAAGCTCACCTTCCCCCGAAACGCCGCCGCTTCGACGCCTTGCTCCACCCGGTCTTCGGCACCTGAGCGGCCTCGACCGCCGCCTTGCGGGGACGGTGAATGAGGGTCAGCCCCTCGTGGTCCACCGGCTGCCAGTGGTGCTCGAAGGTCTCGAAGGTGAACCCCTGCTCGGAGTCGTTGCTGTACGCCAGCAGCGCCCTGCCGTTCCCCGCGTACTCCTTCACCTCCGCCCACAGCGCCTCCCTGACCCTCCGCGACGGGTTGCCGATGAACACCCCGGCCGAGATCTCCAGCAGCCATCGGGTGAGGAACCCCCGCAACCCCGGCGGGCACTTGGTGAGGACGACGACGGTCACCAGACCACCTCGTGGGAGTAGTCGCGCCCGGCTTCGAGCAGCTCGCCCCGGTCGCCCACCAGTCCGACCGCGTCCGCCTCATCCTCCTGGCCGTCGTCCGCGTCGTGCCCCTGACCCAGCAGGAGCCTCTTGATGTCGTCGACGCACCGATCCAGCAGCTTCTCCTGGTTGATGCGGTCCCGCAGCAGCCGACGCGTCACCCCGTCCACGTCCTCCTCGCCCTGCGCCGCCGCGTCGAAGGCCACCGGGATGCCGATCTCCACCTTGTACAGGTCGGCGACGTCCATCACGAACCCCCGTTCGTGCCCCGAGTGGACGAAGCCCAGCCCCGGGCTGCACCCGAGCGCCGTCGCCACCGCGTGCGCCACCCCGTAGAAGCACTGGGCGGCCGAGGTGATCGCCTTGTTCGGCGCGTCGGAGTTGTCGTGGTGTCCCGGCGTATAGCGCCGCCCGTGCCAGGGCACACCCGTCCGCCCCGCCTCGGCCCGGTAGCACGCCTGGACCCTCTTTCCCTCCTTTCCGAGGAGTTCCTGGCGGCCGAACCGCTCCACGTCCAGGTCGGGGAACCGCATCCGGTACATCGCCCGCGCGACGTCGAGGCGGCTCTGCCGGTTGGCCCAGGCCTTCGCCTGGGCCTCCACCAGGTGCGATGAGCGCGTCAGGCCGCGACCGGCCGCATAGAAGCGCACCCCCTGCTCGCCCACCCACACGACGCTGGCCCCGCACTCACCCAGGACGCTCATCGCCTGGTGGGTCACCCTCGTGCCGGGCCCGAGGAGGAGGGTGCCGATGGTGGCGCCCGGGATGTGCCGCACGCCCTCGCCGTCCTCGGCGGTGATCGCGTTGTCGTCGCGGTGGACGACGCACCGCTCCAGGTAGACGAAGGAGAGCCGTTCGCCGACCCTGGTCAGTTCGCGCGGCGTGGAGGCGCGCCGCTTGCTCACCGTGGTCATCGGCCCACCTGCGCCAGGGTCATCAGGCCGCAGCCGTACGCCTTGGCCCGTCCCAGGCCGGCGCACAGCACGCGGCGCAGGGCGTCCGGGTCGGTGACGGTCAGCCTGCCGTCGAAGGTCGCGGTCACCAGGGGGACGCGCATTCGGGACCTCCCCTTCTTCTCGGGACGGGGGTTGGCCTTGTCGAACCCTGTTGTGTCACGCCCGTGGACGACCAGCTCGTGTTCGTCCTCGCCCGGAATCAACTGCTGGTCGACCGGCCTGCGCACGATCTCGAAACCGTTCGCCTCCTGCCGCTGCAGCAGCCACCCCGCCTGGTGACGGGGGGTGACGTGGGCGGTGACCTTGGTCGGCTCCCCGTCCTTGCGCCGGATGCTGTGCACGGGGTTGGCGGTGAGCCGGAACGCCCACGTCTGCCCCGCCTCCAGCCTGCCCAGGAACCCGCCGTAGTCGTGGGTCTGCCATCCGTCCCCCTCCGCCTTGGGCCACCCCGCCTGCTCCACCAGGTGGGTCAGGTCGGGCGCGGCCGGGCTCACGACGTACAGCAGCACCTCCGCCCTGGCGTTGCGGTCCACCCGCCACAGCACGCGCGGCTCCCCCACGGTTCCGTGGTTCCCGGGGTCGCCCGGGAGCAGGTCCGGGAAGCCGCCCAGCACGGCGGCGTGCACGGCCTGCGGCGAGGACAGCAGCTTCCTGCTTCCCGGCCTGTTGGTGTTGAACCGGAATCGGGTGAGGTACATCAGCTGCCTCCCAGTGCGGACACGGGGTCGTGGTCGGGGGGTGCGGCGCGGCGGACCAGCGGGTTCGGCACGCGGACCGCCCCCGGGGTCACCGCCCGCAGGGCGTAGCGCCGGTGCAGGGGGTTGAAGCTGAGCGGCAGGTCGCGCAGGGTGTCGGCCCGGGTCTGCCCCGGGGCGGCGTCGACGAGGGTGCTGAGCTCCACCAACTCCTCCCCCTTCCACCGCCGCTGCTGCTGGAACCAGCGGCTGGCCTGCCAGGGCGTCCGCTCCAGGACGTCCTCGACCGTGCCGTCGACGGGGGCGCCCAGGTCCACGGGCCGCGCGGGCGGGCACGAGCGCCGGCCCAGGTAGGGCAGGTACACGGGCTCGCGGACGGCCCGGTACAGGTCGGCGACCAGTTCGGGGTCGCCCTCGACCGCTGCCACGAACACCGCGTCGGACAGGTAGAAGCGCTCCGACACCGGCATGGAGACCCCGGTGACCAGGTGTTTGGCGGTCTGGTAGTCGCGCACGCGCACGCCGGGCTGGTCCACGCGCACGCCGAACCGCAGCGCGGCCAGGTCGGAGAGGTCGGCGGTGCGGTCGCGTCCGAGGGCGGCGGCGAGCAGGCCGACGACCCCGCTCTTGGTGGGGGCGTTCTCGGTGCCCCGGCGGGCGAACCGGGACGCCGACCCCCACGCCTGGAGGGGGCCGGCCAGGACGAGGGGCAGGGCACTCATGCCGTCGGCGCCTGACGCTGCGCGACGGCCGCGCCGACCTGGGTGACCAGTTCAGGCAGGGAGACGACGGAGCCCAGGCCGGAGAGCTTGGCGGTGCGCTCCCCCACGTGCACGACCCAGGTGTCCACGCCGTCCTCGGCCCCGTAGGCGCGCTCGACCTGGGAGACGTGGTCGGCCAGGCGGGCGCTGGCCTCGGCCACGTGTCCGGCCCCGGACGTCACCGGCTCCTCGAACGCCCCCACGAAGCTGATCGGCCGGGAGTCGCGCAACTTGACGACAACCGCGTCGGGCAGGGTGTGGTTGCCGAAAGTGTTGATCTTGCCGGTGGGCAGCGACTCCACGAACCCGCGCACGAACGCCTCGACGGCGCGGCGCAGCGGTTCGGTGACGGGCTCGTCCTCGCGCAGCCCCTCCCCCAGGTTCTTCTTGAGCAGGTCGACGTCGACGGCCGCGTACCGGTACAGGGTGGCGGAGTTGAACTCGACGGTGCCGATCATGCCGGCGCCGGTCTCCTCGTCGGGGTTCCGGTCGTCCACGGCCGTGTAGTAGTCGGACTCGTTCTCGACGGCGTGCACGCTGATGGCGTGGGCGACCTGCGCTGCTGCGTCCACGTTGATGTCGGCGCCGTCCGCGACCATGCGCCCGAACAGGGCGATGTCTACCGAGTGCCGGGTGTCGGCGACGGACTTGGCGCGCGCCTTGTTCTCCTTCTCCTTGAGGAACGCCTTGATGTCCTCGCGGCCCTCCAGCGCGAGTGCGGCCAGACCGTCCCGCTGCTGGGCGCTGAGGAACATCAGGTAGGCGGACTCGGGGGCGGGCTCCTTCGTGCCGTTCCTCTTCGCGGCGTCGGCCTTGCGCTTGGGCACCTCGATCTTGGAACCGGTGGCCGTCTGCACGGTCTCCGCGGCGAGAACCAGAGCCTCGGCCTCCTCCACGGAGGGGTCGAGTTCACGGATGCGGGCGGCGATCAGCTCGGCGACGCGCTTGGTCCGGGTACCCAGCTCCTGCGTGTCGAGGAGGGCGTCGAACGCGAGCCGGGTGGCGCGCTTCCACGCCTGGCTGGAGACGCGGGAGCGCTTGACCCCGCCGTAGACGGCGGTCTTGGGGGCGCCGGTGTCGTCCCTGTTGAGGTTGCTGGGCGGCACGGTCTGCAACACGTGCACGTCGAGAATGGTGCGGCTCATGGTGGTGTCCTCGTCGTCTTGTCGGTGCCCGTCAGGGCACGTGGGAGGGGTCGGCTGACAGCGCTGCCGGGGCAGCGCGAGGGATCTACTGGTCGCCCCCGGCCTGTGCGGTCCGCCGGGGGCGGCGGTGTTCAGCTCTCCGGGGCGGCGTCCGGGCCGTCCCCGTCCGGGGTGCCGGGTTCGGCATCCGAGGCGGCGCCGTCCGCACGCTCGGGACGGTGGGCCTGGAAGCCGCGCCCCCAGGCCCGGCGCACCCGGGCGGCCCCCGCCGGAGTGCGGGCGTCGTGGAGCTGGTCGGCGAGGAGCCCGTAGTCGAGCGGGATGTCCTCGGTGCGCAGGAGGCTGACGATGCCGCGGAGCCGGTCCAGGCGGGTGGCGTGGTCGGCGGCGCTCCCGGCCTGCACGAACCTCTTGCGCAGGGGCTCGTCGATGTCGCCGCCGGGCATGAGGCGGCGCACCGCGCCGCCGAGCCCGCTGCCCCGCTTGTGCATGCCCCGCTCCCTCTTGGACTGCTGGTGCAGCGCGTAGAGGGTGAGCGCCTCGTGGGCGGCGGCCTCGGCCGCCTCGGTGCGGGGGTCCTCGACCGGGAAGGTCTCGTAGAAGCGGTGGTCGAGGGTCAGCCCCACCAGCTCCGGAACCGCTTCGATGGGTTTGCCCGCGCCCCGGCGCAGCTTGGCCAGGGTGGAGACGGCCGCGGAGAGGTCCTTGAGGTAGCCGCCCTGGAGCGCGCGGACGCGCTCGTCCACGAACGTGCCGACCTCGCGGAGGTCGGGCACGTAGGCCGTGTTCGCGGCGGCGCCCTTGCGTGTGGGGCTGGTTGTGCTGGTGGTGGTCACTGCTGTGTCTCCGGGTCGTCGGGGGTGGCCATGGGGAGCGCCCTGCGCAGTCCCGAGCGGAAGCGCAGGTCGGCGCGGGAGGCGGTGAGCCAGACCGGGCCGTTCTTGGCGGCGACGACCCGCCCGGTCCAGGAGGCCTCGCTGGCGGAGTCGAGGAGGTCGTCACCGATGCCGGACACGATCTGGCGTGCCGTGAGCTGCCACTGGCGGCGCTGCTCGGCCGGGTAGAGCGGGTTGTCGGAGGGGCGCAGGTCGCGCAGCCACTTGCGGAAGGGCTCGTCCAGCGCGGCGAACCCCCGGTCGCGGGCGGTGGCCCGGGGCGCCTCGGCCTCCGCGCCCGCCGCCTCGGCCAGGGCGGTGGCCAGGTCCCCCAGGACCATGACCGCCTCCTCGGCGTCGTTGACGGCGTCGACGGCCGTCTGACCGAGGGTGCTGTCCTGCTCGTTCAGCAGGACCACGGGCATGGCGACGGTGTCGTCGACGATCTCGTCGATGACCGACTGCTGGGTGCCGTAGACCGCACCGACCAGGCGCGTGCGGATGAGGAAGTCCTTGTCCAGGAACCCCTCCACCGTCAGGCGCGCGATCCAGTCCAGAACCCGGGGGCGCACGACCTTGGCGGCCTCGCGGCGCTGTTCCGCGCCCCGGACACGGCCCGTGACCAGAGCGGCGAGACCGCGCCAGGCACTGCGGGCCGGGTCGTGGTCCCGGGGCAGGTAGACCTGCTCCTCACCGAGCTTCTTCTCCTGGGCGGGGCTGCGCCGCCAGGCGGTCATGGGCTCGCGGTCGTGCTTGTTGCGCGGGGTCAGCGGGTCGCCGTAGGCGAGCAGGACGCCGTGGACGGCTTCGCCGTCGTGGTGCAGGCGGACCCGGCGGCTCTGCCAGGAGTAGAGGTCGCGCAGGCCGTGGGGGCGGGTCTGCGCCTCCGCTCCCCCGAGGGCCTCGGCGGTGGCCGGAGGCCGGCGCCAGGCCGGGAGGTCGTCGGGGCGCGAGCGCAGGTTGTCGGTGTCGCGGGGCAGCAGGTTGAGGAGGAGGGTCGCGCGCAGGTCGTCGCCCTCCACGTAGACCCCGCCGAGGTTCCCGGACCAGCCCACGCCCTGCGGGTAGACCTTGCCGCCCTTGACCCGGGGGTCACCGACCACTCCGGACTTGATCCCCGAGGTGTCGTAGGCGTGGGCGTGCAGGAGCCAGCGGGCGGCTTCCGCGAAGCCCAGGCGTTCGGCACCGTGCGCGCGCATGGTGAAGAAGCGTGCGTTGTTGGGCACGTCGGCCACGATCGGGTCCAGCGAGGAGTACTCGCCCTTGGCCGTGCGCAGGTCCGGGACCTGGAGGAAGGGCGCGGTCGGGTGCAGCAGGTCGAGGCGGTCGCGGTGCTCGCCGAGGTAGTCGCGGACGCGGTCCGCGGGCAGGTCGCCCTCGCCGCCGTTCCACAGGTCGGCCCAGTCGTCGATGTCCTCCGGGCCGTCGATCGCGTCGTGCAGGACGGCCAGGAGCAGCCGCAGGAGGGCGAAGTCCTGGGTGGGCACGTCCCCGACCAGGCGCCGAACCTGCGAGGCCTGCTCGAAGACCTCGGTGAGGGAGAGTTCGGCCTCGGTCCCGTCGAGCCGCTGGACGGGGATCCAGGGACGGCCGGTCAGGTCGAAGGAGGGCGGGGGCATCGGCGGGGACGCGTCTGGTGAGGGTGACGCTGGCCCGGAGGCGTCAGTCGGCACGGTGGACCTCCAGTCCGTCGGTCGGGGTGTAGTGCAGCCGGAATCCGGCGAGTTCGGCGCGGTCGTCCTCGTCCAGGAAGAGGACGAGTTCCTCGGCGATCCAGTGGGCGTCCTTGGTCTGCCAGGCGAGGACGAGGTCGGTCTCGAGTTCGGCGATGGCCCGGTCCAGCTCCTTGGGGAACGTGAACTGGTAGGGCAGCCGCAACGCGGAGGCGGCCAGGGCCCGCGCGGCGGCGGGCGGCGGAGCGCTGTCGGTGGGCAGGTCCAACCCGCCGCGCCCGTCGGCCAGCCAGGGGACGGTGGTCACGGTGCCGTCGGCGGCACGGCGGGCGACCAGGACCTCCAGGCTGTCGCGGGTGTCGCGGACCTGGGCCTTGCCGGCCTGGGTGTCCTCGGCGTCGCCGACCCCGGCCTCGATCCAGCCGATGAGCGCCCGCCCGTCCCGGGCGGCCGGTTTGAGCAGGAAGGTCTGGGCCTTCTCGCCCTTGCGCGCCTGCTCGGTCTCGTGGGCCCTGAGGGCCTGGGCCATCACCTCGTCCCAGGTGTCGGGGGCGATCGACCCGTCGCCGTAGGCGTCCTGGACCAGGGGGCTGATGTCGTCGGGGAGGCGGACGGTGCGGGCGGTGTCAGCGTCGGCGGGCTCCGCCTCCAGGCGGGTGCGGAGCACGGCGAGCGCGCGCATGAGGGCGTACTCGCCGTAGACCGTCCGCGAGCCCCGGACCGCCTTGGGCGGCGCCTCTCCCCAGTCCACGCCGGTGACCAGGCAGCGGGCCCAGCGCACGCGTTCGGGCCGGTCGGACTGGTCCGGCCCGCGCGGGTGGCGGTGCAGGCGGCCCATGCGCTGGAGCATGAGGTCGACGGGGGCGAGGTCGGTGACTAGGAGGTCGAAGTCGACGTCCAGGGACTGCTCCACGACCTGGCTGGCGACCACGATGTGGCGGGTGGGGCGCTCCCCGCCGAGGTCAGCGACCTTGGCGGGCGGCCCGTAGTCGGCCACCAGGGCGTCGTCGTTGGCGGCGCGGTCCAGGGCGAGGAAGCGCGAGTGGGTGACGGTGACCGTGTCGTCGCCGAAGTGGGCGCGCAGGTGCGCGGCGGCCTCGTGGACGCGCGCGACGGTGTTGCGTACAACCAGGGCGCAACCGCCGTCCGACAGGGCCTCCTCCAGACGTGTGGTGAGAACGCCCAGGTCGTCGGCCAGGGGTTCCACGACGACGTCGGTGGCGCGGCCGGACGCGGCGGGGGTGTGCAGGCGGGGCGCGGCACCAGTCTCGGCCGTGGTGATCAGGGGGTAGGCGCGGGCCTTCCCGATCTCGTCGTAGCCCTCCCCCGACGTGCCGGTGTAGGCCTCGGCCAGCTCGCGCCTGCGCCGGGCGGGCAGGGTCGCGGAGAGGACGACGACAGGGACGCCGTACCTGCCGAGCCAGGAGAGGGCGCGGTCGAGATACGCGTTCATGTACGTGTCATAGGCGTGGGCCTCGTCGATGACGACGACCTTGCCCGCCATGGCGAGGTGGCGCAGGGCCAGGTGCTTGCTCTTGAGGCCGGTGAAGAGGAGCTGGTCGACGGTGCCGACGGCGAAGGAGGAGAGCATGCCCTTCTTGCGGCCCCGGAGCCAGCGGTGGGCGGTCAGGGCCGCAGGGGCGTGGGGCTTGTTGCCGGAGCCGCTCTCCCCGGCGTCGCGGTCGGTGTCGCTGGCCAGGCGGCGTCCACCGCCCATGAGCTGGGTGAACTCCTCGTTCAGGTACGCCTTGGAGTGGGCGAGGAACACCGAGGCGGCTTCCTGCGGCATTCCGGGAAGGCGTTCGAGCCAGGTGAGGTAGCGCTCGAACATGGCGTTGCTGGTGGCCATGGTCGGCAGGGCGACGAAGCAGCCGCCCGCTCCGGACCGGGCCGCGAAGATCTCGGCGACGGCGAGGGCCGCCTCGGTCTTGCCCTCGCCCATGGGCGCCTCGACGATCATCAGGCCGGGGCCGGACATCTGCCGAGCGGCCTCGACAGCCTGCTCCTGGACGGGGCGGACGGTCGCGCCCTCGGGGAGGTCGAAGCGTTCAGAGAAGAGTTCCGCCGCGGTGCCCTCGGGTTCCTCGGCCTTCCACTGCCGGGGGAGGTCGAGGAGGCGCCAGGCCTCGCGGGTGCGCTCGGGGTCGGTGCTGCGCTCGCCCGGGAAGTAGGGGAAGAAGTCGGAATTGCTGGCGATCCAGTCCGCGACGATGACCAGCGCGCTCAGGAGGACCTGCACGGTCTGCGGGAGCTTGAGCGACTTCCAGTCGGAGAGGCGGGCGTCCACTCCGGTGATCCGGGCGGCGGTGTCGAGGAGTTCGGTCTGGGCCGTCGACCAGGCGGTTTCGTGGCCGGGGGTGCGGAGGAGCTGGGGGTGCCGGTCGAGTTCGGCGATGGCCGAGTAGCCGGGCTGAACGCCGTGGTGGCCGCCGGCGACGATGGTGAGCTGGTGGGTGTCGCGGGGGTTCCAGCCGTGGTGGTCCACGAGCCAGTCACGCAGGATGAGTTGACCGGCGAGGCCGTGGGGGGCGAGGTTCCGGTCGAGCATCTGCTTCTGGAGGGGCATCTCCAGGCCATGCGCGCGCATGTCGTCCGCGAGGTGTTCGACCTGGCAGGCGAAGGCGGGGGTGGCCTTGCCGATGTCGTGGGTGGCGGCGAGCCAGACTGCAAGAAGGCGGGCGTCGTCGGGGCCCTGCGGAAGCGCGGCGCTGATGTGGTCGCGCACCTGGGCGGGAAGCCACTCGTCCCAGAGCTTGGTAGCGACGGCGGCGCTGTCGGCCATGTGGCGGTACAGCGGAAGCCAGCCGTCGGACTCGAAGTCGTGTTTGGCCCACACTGCGCGAGCGGCAGGGGACAACATGGCAGCCCAGGTCAAGGGCTGTCCGTGAAGGGTCATGCCGGTATTGAACCGAACCAGCGAGAGGTTTCGCGGGCTTTCTCGAACATTCGTCCGACCAGATTCGGCCAATTGCTACTCACGGGTTCAGCCACGGAATCGGGGCTCTTGTGGTATCTGGTCCCGTGGTTGTCGGATGCGGCAGGAGTAGCTGGGGTGGGTGGTGGGGGGCACGGGGCCATCCCCGCGTGCGCGGGGAGCAGGCGCGGGTAGTGCAGGCGTACAGGTCTTTGCCAGGTCCATCCCCGCATGCGCGCGGAGCAGTTCTTGTCCCGCGACCGGGCGGCCTTGGCGTCGGGTCCATCCCCGCGTGCGCGGGAAGCAGACCATGCCTGCGCCTGACCTCACGTTCTCCGAGGGTCCATCCCCGCGTGCGCGGGGAGCAGGCCGGTGTACTGATGGCGGCCGAGGCGTGGTCCGGTCCATCCCCGCGTGCGCGGGGAGCAGGCAGTCGGGGGCCGCACACGCGAACCGGGCCAAGGTCCATCCCCGCGTGCGCGGGAAGCAGCAGAACAGGAGGGGCGTGCACCTGACCGGCACGGGTCCATCCCCGCGTGCGCGGGGAGCAGGCAGTCGGGGGCCGCACACGCGAACCGGGCCAAGGTCCATCCCCGCGTGCGCGGGAAGCAGCAGAACAGGA